>NZ_MEBQ01000025.1:0-1654 GCF_001722105.1 Salinivibrio sp. SS3
CATGTTGCCCATCCTTGTTAGGGTGCAAGCGCTCCCAACTGAGCTATGCGCCCGCGTTAGTGTGGTGGGTTGTACAGGATTCGAACCTGTGACCAATTGATTAAAAGTCAACTGCTCTACCAACTGAGCTAACAACCCAATGGCGTCCCATAGGGGAGTCGAACCCCTGTTACCGCCGTGAAAGGGCGGTGTCCTAGGCCTCTAGACGAATGGGACACGCTGATATGTTTGGGAACATATCCTCTTTATAACTTCAACCTATACAATCTGTGTGAGCACTCGCAACAATAGCGTCAGTAAGGAGGTGATCCAGCCCCAGGTTCCCCTAGGGCTACCTTGTTACGACTTCACCCCAGTCATGAACCACACCGTGGTAAACGCCCTCCCGAAGGTTAAGCTATCTACTTCTGGTGCAGCCCACTCCCATGGTGTGACGGGCGGTGTGTACAAGGCCCGGGAACGTATTCACCGTGGCATTCTGATCCACGATTACTAGCGATTCCGACTTCATGGAGTCGAGTTGCAGACTCCAATCCGGACTACGACAGACTTTAAGGGATTCGCTCCACTTCGCAGCTTCGCTGCCCTCTGTATCTGCCATTGTAGCACGTGTGTAGCCCTACTCGTAAGGGCCATGATGACTTGACGTCGTCCCCACCTTCCTCCGGTTTATCACCGGCAGTCTCCCTGGAGTTCCCACCATTATGTGCTGGCAAACAAGGATAAGGGTTGCGCTCGTTGCGGGACTTAACCCAACATTTCACAACACGAGCTGACGACAGCCATGCAGCACCTGTCTCAGAGTTCCCGAAGGCACCAATCCATCTCTGGAAAGTTCTCTGGATGTCAAGAGTAGGTAAGGTTCTTCGCGTTGCATCGAATTAAACCACATGCTCCACCGCTTGTGCGGGCCCCCGTCAATTCATTTGAGTTTTAACCTTGCGGCCGTACTCCCCAGGCGGTCTACTTAATGCGTTAGCGCCGAAAGCCAAAGTCTAAACCTCAACCTCCAAGTAGACAGCGTTTACGGCGTGGACTACCAGGGTATCTAATCCTGTTTGCTACCCACGCTTTCGCATCTGAGCGTCAGTCTTTGTCCAGGGGGCCGCCTTCGCCACTGGTATTCCTTCAGATCTCTACGCATTTCACCGCTACACCTGAAATTCTACCCCCCTCTACAAGACTCTAGCCTGCCAGTTTCAAATGCGGTTCCGAGGTTGAGCCCCGGGCTTTCACATCTGACTTAACAAACCGCCTGCATGCGCTTTACGCCCAGTAATTCCGATTAACGCTCGCACCCTCCGTATTACCGCGGCTGCTGGCACGGAGTTAGCCGGTGCTTCTTCTGCAGCTAACGTCAAGCCATGCACTTATTAAGTACACCACCTTCCTCACTGCTGAAAGTGCTTTACAACCCGAAGGCCTTCTTCACACACGCGGCATGGCTGCATCAGGGTCTCCCCCATTGTGCAATATTCCCCACTGCTGCCTCCCGTAGGAGTCTGGGCCGTGTCTCAGTCCCAGTGTGGCTGATCATCCTCTCAAACCAGCTAAGGATCGTCGCCTTGGTAAGCCATTACCTTACCAACTAGCTAATCCTAACTGGGCCCATCCCAACGCGATAGCTTACATGTAGAGGCCACCTTTGGTCCCA
>NZ_MEBQ01000026.1:0-630 GCF_001722105.1 Salinivibrio sp. SS3
AGAATAGACAAAAAGATTTATTCGATGAACTGAGTGACCAAACGATAACTTTTAGTTGTTCGGCACAGTCAATTCGTTTGTCTCGTAAGAGACGAACAAAACAGTATTTATCGAGCCGTTTGTCTTTCCTTTATAGGAAAGCGAACAAAAGAACTTAAATTGAAGAGTTTGATCATGGCTCAGATTGAACGCTGGCGGCAGGCCTAACACATGCAAGTCGAGCGGAAACGGCAGCATTGAAGCTTCGGTGGATTTGCTGGACGTCGAGCGGCGGACGGGTGAGTAACGGCTGGGAACCTGCCCTGACGAGGGGGATAACCGTTGGAAACGACGGCTAATACCGCATAATGTCTTCGGACCAAAGGTGGCCTCTACATGTAAGCTATCGCGTTGGGATGGGCCCAGTTAGGATTAGCTAGTTGGTAAGGTAATGGCTTACCAAGGCGACGATCCTTAGCTGGTTTGAGAGGATGATCAGCCACACTGGGACTGAGACACGGCCCAGACTCCTACGGGAGGCAGCAGTGGGGAATATTGCACAATGGGGGAGACCCTGATGCAGCCATGCCGCGTGTGTGAAGAAGGCCTTCGGGTTGTAAAGCACTTTCAGCAGTGAGGAAGGTGGTGTAC
>NZ_MEBQ01000027.1:0-23527 GCF_001722105.1 Salinivibrio sp. SS3
TGTTCATGCGTTTTCCGTGGTAGCGTACCTAAATGACAAGTGTTAATTAAACAATTTTGATATGTTTCTTTTTAACTCTCTCTTTTATCTACCTTTTGCTAATATTGCAGCGTTGTTAAATAATCTATGACATGTTCAAAATGGATGAACTTTGCATCGTCTCAGCTTGGTTACGGTCAAACCCTGGCAATGCTGGTACTGCTGATGAGCACACCGGCGGTGGCGTCGCCATGGCTTGAGGCCAATGACCCTTTTCTGCGCGCTGATCTTACCGCCTTATCCGATGCCGGTGAGCTCAAGGGGCCGATTAACCACTACCCGTTACGCTGGTCAAGTTTTTACGATGACACCGAGCCGCGTAAACACGACACCGCGGGCAAATCGGCATTGATGACAGCGCGTGATAATATGCTCACTACTGCCCGCAATCACGTCCGCTACCGCGCGCATGCCGCGAAATTTAACCGTGCGCCGATTGAATTTGACTTGTATTGGGCCAATGATCCCGCCAGCGCACTAGACTACGGCGACACCCCTCGGCATGAATGGCTAATAGGCTCGGCGTATCAATACATGAGCAATCGCTTTGCCTTTAAAGTCGCTAACCAATACCGCCGAGAGGCGAATGGCGATAAAGAGTACACCTGGCAGGGCTCCTATTTAGCATTGAACGATGGTCGTTGGTTATTCACACTTGGCCAAATCGATCGCTGGTGGGGACAAGGCTGGCAACATAATCTCATTTGGGGCAATCAATCGTCCTCCGCGCCCAGCGCCTCAGTCAGTTACTTAGGCGAGCATCTTCCCGTATTAGGATACTGGTCGCTCGAAACTGTATACCAATTACCGGACAAAACCGGTTACGACACCCACTGGGCAGCACGTTTGGTCAGCCAGCCAATTCGTCAGTTTCAACACGGGATCAGCTATCAAAAATGGCAAGATCCAAACGGCGAGCGGCGAATCAGCGAACAATGGGCATGGGATGCCAAACTCGCCTTGCCCGCCTTTGATTGGCCGGTTGCTCACGCACTCTATACCGAACTGGCCAGTAACTACCAAGGCCAAGAGCTGGCAACCAGCTTAATTGGTTGGAGTGGTCAAACCGAGATCGCGCAACAAAGCGTGCGTCTCGTGTTTGAGGAGCAAACCACCTACGACGGTTTTGAGTCCTCGTTAGCCAATACTCCTGCGGTGGACCAACAACTGTCCTCGGCTCAGCTCGGTGGCAACAGCACCACATATGGATTAGATAACAGTCGGTCGGTGGCGGTGTATACCCAGTTTAGTAACGATCATGCGGTTAAATTCATGCTGGCCGATCGGGAACAAACCACCCACAACTGGCTCGAGATTGAAGCCAGCTATCGTCTGCCGGTGGCAATGGCTATGGTCACGTTAGGTGCCAGCCAAACCGATGACGATGCGCCTAATGTGGCAGACGCCAATACACGCTTTTGGCTAAA
Organism: Salinivibrio sp. SS3; assembly: GCF_001722105.1. Taxonomy (NCBI): domain Bacteria; kingdom Pseudomonadati; phylum Pseudomonadota; class Gammaproteobacteria; order Vibrionales; family Vibrionaceae; genus Salinivibrio; species Salinivibrio sp. SS3. The sequence continues at coordinate 1,467 of NZ_MEBQ01000027.1, forward strand.
ATACCAGCTACGTTTTTAGCTGCTTTCATGGATAATAACAAGCACGGATCTCGCTCACTATGTTAATGCTTTTATCTTTAACCGGTCAGCCATTGGATGCTGCCGTTATACGCGCCCTCACGCGTTATGCGCCCGCACTATTGTCTACCACATCAGCACTACTAATGGCTGCATCTATCCTCATCGCACCGAGTGCCGACGCGGCGACCCCTACGGCCAGTCAGCTGCAGCAGCTAAAACAATTGCCTCGTGCACAACAAGAGCAGCTTGCACGCCAGTACGGGCTGGATCTTGATAGCCTATCGACAAGCAGCATTGATAATGGCCAACGCAATGCCAAGAAAGCGCCACAATATCCCGAGCGTATCGGAGGGACGGATACCGTAGCGGAAGATAGGTTACAGCGAGAAAGTCGCACGGATAGAGACGGCGCTCTCAAACCGTTCGGTTATGCCTTTTTTGACGGCAAACCCGCCTCCATGGCGTCAATCTTTGATTTACCACTGCCAAACGATTATCAAATCGGCCCGGGTGATACCCTCGATATTCAAGTCTTTGGTAAGGAAAATCAGCAATACGATCTCACCGTCAAGCGCGATGGCGACATCCACTTCCCGAAATACGGCCCGATGCAAGTTGCTGGCGAGACTTTCGGTGAGGTGCGCGAACAAATCAAAGCCATGTTCGAGCAGCGAGTCATTGGGGTGAATGTTACCGTCGATATCGGTGCCATGCGTACCATGCAGGTGTATCTTGCGGGCGATGTGAAACAACCCGGTGCTTACACCGTCAATGGATTAACCACGGTGACCCAAGCCTTGTTGGCCAGTGGCGGGATTAAAACCAGTGGCTCATTGCGTGATATTCAGTTAAAGCGCAATGGCAAAGTGATTGAAACCTTAGATTTATACGACTTACTTCTCTCTGGGGATAGCAGCAATGATGTGCGTCTACTCAAAGGCGACACCTTGTTTGTGCCCGCGCGTGGTGACCAAGTGGCCGTTGAGGGTGAAGTATTACGCCCAGCATTATATGAGCTAAATGGCCCAACTACGCTTGCAAGCGCCATCAATATGGCAGGCGGTGCACTACCAGAAGGATATTTGTCGAGCGTTAGCGTTAAACGCGTGACCGAATCGGGTATTCAGCAATTTAGCCTCGATATGAGCACCGCCAAAGGGCAATCCTTTATGGTAAAAAACGGCGATGACATTAAAATCGCCAAAAGCAACGACGCGCTCGACAACGCCGTGGTGCTTCGTGGTGAGGTCGTTCGTCAAGGGGCATACAATTTCGAGTCGGGGATGACCATCGCCGATCTGGTCAGTAATGCCCAACGCGATCTAAAACCCACTGCCGATCTTAATTATGCGCTAGTGGTGCGCGAAATCGACGCGGAGCGCAACATTGAAGTGTTGCAGTTTAAATTGGGTAGAGCTATTGACCAACCTAACTCTTCCGATAACCTGCGCTTACAGCAGGGAGATCAAGTATTCGTTTTTAATAATGGCATTGATAGCGAATTTTGGGATAAGACAGACGATAGCCACAGACAAAAAAGCCAGCTTAATCCGAGCCTCTACCAACAAAGTATCGATGACCCAAAAAACACTATCAACCAAGAAATGGGAGCTTATCCGCAAGACGCCCGAAGCCAACGAAGTAGACAAAATCGGCAACGAACCGAGCAGCAAAAAAGTGGTGAAAACCGAATCTCACGCGCGTTGATTGACCCAACTACTGGCGCTGAAGTACAACTGCAAAATATCCACAAGCAACCCCAACTTGTAAAGGCACTTAACCAGCAGGACGAACAGGGTCAGCCATCACGTCGAGAGCAAGAGCTTGAGCCCATCATTGAGCGTTTAAAGGGCCAAGCTAATATAGAATCCAACGCTGCCATCGTCGAAGTGAGTGGTGCGGTAAAATATCCGGGGGTATATCCACTGCCGGCCAATGCCTCGTTTGAGCAGCTGCTTGATGCCGCAGGCGGATTGACAGAAGCCGCTTACTTGCGCCAAGCCGAAATCACTCGCCGCCAAGTGGTGGATGATCGGCTGACTGTGAGGCATTACCCTATTGATTTAAAAGAAGCATTGAAAAGCGAAGGCCCGCGTTTTGCCATTCACCGTCAAGACAGGATTAACATTAAAACCAAGCCCAACTGGCACAAAGACAATACTGTTGAACTACAAGGCGAAGTGCGCTTTCCTGGTGTGTATGCCTTTGAACGTGGCGAGACTATTCAAGATGTGATTGAACGCGCCGGTGGCTTGACCGAATTCGCCTACCCGAAAGGCGCGGTATTTAGCCGTGAGCGACTCAAGCGCCAAGAAGAAGAGCGCTTAAAAATGCTCAACCGCCAATTGCAACAAGAAATCAGTAGTTTAGCCCTGCGCCGTCAAACTAGTAGCGCTCAGTACACCACGAGTCCGTCAGAGGCATTGTCTCTCGCCGAAGAGCTACAAAACGCTGAAGCCGTCGGTCGCATGGTGATTTCACTGCCTCGCGCACTTGAAGGTGACGATGTTGCTAACATCATGATCGAAAACGGCGATAAACTCTACGTACCACCGAAAAACCCTGTGGTCAGTATTATGGGCGAAGTGCAATTCACCTCAAACCAGCTGTTTGAACCGGGCATGACCGTCAGCGACTACATCGAATCCGCCGGTGGTACCAAGCAACAAGCCGACACCGATCGCATCTACGTCGTTCGCGCCGACGGCTCAGTGATGATGCCCAACAACAGCTTCTGGTTCAGCCGTAGTCAAAAACAACTCGAACCCGGCGACACCATCATCGTCCCAATCGATACCGACTACCTAGACGGCCTAAGCACCGCCTCCACCGCCACCCAAATTCTCTACCAAATGGGCGTAGCATGGAAAGCGGTTAAAGATTAAAGCGGGTAAGAGTAGTCTAAAGCGGAGCTTAGACGCTTCGCTTCTAGAAACTAGGGAGAGACTAGACGCTTCGCTTCTAGAAACTAGAGACTAGGAAATGCTTAAAGCGGCTCATAAAATAGTCTCTAGTCTCTAGCGGTGTCTCGCAGAAATGTAAAGACAAAAAACACAAACAGTAGATGAGTTGTACTCTTTGCTCCAAAGGCGAGAGGGCTCAACTTATGCTGTTTGAAAAACTGAGTGTTTGGCAACGCTCATCAAAATTAGCGTGTTCGGTATTTAGTACATTTGAGCACAACAAGAATTTTGCACTTAAAGATCAAGTTTTTCGGTCATCCCTATCAATACCCTCAAATATTGCAGAAGGGGAAGAACGTGAAACATCAAAAGAAAAAGTTCGCTTTTACTACTACGCCAAAGGCTCATGTGGTGAATTGGTGACTCAGCTTCAAATCGCGATTAAAACCGGACAAATAGAACGAGAAGCTGGTTTGGTAATGGTCCGTGAAGCAAGAGAAATTGCAAAAATCCTTGCTAGCTTGATAACACGACACAAACGCGCACTCAAAGTAGCAACTTGAATAATCAAAGGAAGGTATGGCATCTGACTCATAGTCTCTAGTCTCTAGTTTCTAGTCTCTGTTGCCTCATGGTTTATGACTAAGCAAAATATCGAACACTACCCTTACCCGCCGCTTTCGCAGCCGGTAGATTCTGACGAAATCGACCTCCGCGAATTGTTTGCCGCTTTATGGCAAGGCAAGTGGTTGATCATTGCGATTACCTTTGTGTTTGCCGTGAGTGGAGTGGGGTACTCACTTTATCTTCCCAATACCTACAAATCCGAGGCGTTACTGGCGCCGGCGAATGAATCCGGCGGTGGTGGTTTGGCCAGTATGGCCGGACAGTTGGGTGGCTTGGCGTCGTTAGCGGGGGTTAACCTTGGCAGCGGCGGCGGCAGTGAAACCCAAATTGCGCTAGCCACCTTAAAATCACGCCAGTTTATTAGCGAGTTTGTGCATAAACATCAGTTAGCGGTGCCGTTGGCGGCGACGGAAGGCTGGGATGCTGAGACCAACCAATGGCTGATTAACGCAGACCGTTATAACCCAGAGACGCAAACCTGGTTAAAACCCGACGATGCGCCCGCAGACCAACCTGCCATGCCTACAGATTGGCAATTATATAAAATGTTTTCAGAGCAACTCTCGGTGAATGAACAAAAAGACAACGGATTAATCACCATTAGCTTTGAGTCACAGTCGCCGGTGTTTGCGCAACAAGTGGTACAGTTGTTGGTGAATGACATCAACGCCCATGTAAAAAAAGACAAACTGGTCGAAACCAAAACCAACATCGGCTACTTGCGCCAACAGCTAGAAAACACCAACCTCACGCAAATGCAGAATGTGTTCTATCAGCTGATTGAAGAGCAAACCAAAAGCTTGATGCTGGCTGAAGTGCAAGACGAATTTGTGTTTAAAACCGTTGACCCAGCCATTGTCCCCGAAGAAAAAGACGGCCCTAAACGTGCATTGATTTGTGTGCTGGCAACGCTACTGGGTGGTATGCTTGGGGTCGCGATTGTGTTAGTGAAATATGCGTTTAGAAAAAATGAAGATAAGAGTCTAGGGTCCTAGATTCTTTCCCCCTTTCTGTATGTCGTCATCGGTACTCGTGCCTTTAAATACAGGGTGATTCGCTTACGGAATACGGAGAAGAGCAAAAGACGTAACATCCGCATGATATAAGTTCTCTGGATTTCGAATCAATCCATTAGTAACTCGATGTTAGACAATGAAAAGATGTTTGCCGAATTAGCGTATATGAGCGAGTGGATCTTTGTACGAATAATGCAAATGGTTTTGAATTTATTAAAGAAAGAGAAGCATTCAATATAAAATAATGATATACCCGATAGATAAAAAGTACTAAGCGAACTTTAAAAATTTTTTGGCTCGAGCAACACTGTGTTTTTATTGTTATTAATGGATTGATTAAAAATTAACATGAATAAAAAAATAATAAAAAAATTACTAACTCATACGGGTTTTGTTCGATATTTTAAAAACACGACGTGGTTAATGGCTGAGCAGTTCTTGAGGCTTTTCTCTGGGCTACTGGTTGGCATTTGGGTTGCACGTTATCTTGGACCAGAACAATTTGGATTGTTCAGCTATGTTATTGCTTTTACAGCTATTTTTGGAGGGGTTGCCAAGCTTGGTTTAGATGGTGTAGTTGTACGCGAGCTAATTAATAATTCTGAAAAAGAAAACTTATATCTCAGTACTGCGTTTTGGTTGAAAATGATTGGAGCAGTTGTTGTTATTCTGCTTATGCTGGTTATTGTCAATTTTAGTGATAATGATGCTAAAACAAAAGCTTTCATCTTTATTATCTCTATCGGGTTGCTCTTTCAGAGTTTTGAAGTAGTGCAGTTCTACTTTCAATCTCAAGTCTTGGCTAAACTTATATCTATCTGCAAAATAGTTCAATTGTCGCTATCTTCTATTATTAAAATACTTTTAGTTTTAAACCACGCAGATTTATTTTGGTTTGTATGCGTTATAACTTTTGATGCAATAAGCCTAGCTGTTAGCTACTTAATTGCATATAGGCTACGCACAAAAAAATTATTTTTGGAGAGAATAGACTTTAGAGTAGCTAGAAACCTAATGAAAGACTCATGGCCATTAATGTTTTCTGCTATCATTGTTATGATCTATACGCGTATTGATCAGATTATGATAAAAGAGATGTTAGGGGATCATAAAGTCGGTCTATACTCAGCAGCTGTGCGTTTAAGTGAGGCTACTACTTTTATTCCCACATTGATTACAGCCTCAATTTTTCCTGCGATTTTAAATGCCAAGAAAATCAGTAGTAAACTCTATAATCAACGTATTCAATCCTTATATACATTTATGGTTTGGACCGCAATATCTATTGCCCTCCCTATAACATTGCTAAGTGACTGGTTGATTCTTTTTCTCTTTGGTGAAGAATATCGCGCAGCAAGTGCGCCATTAATGATACATATATGGACTGCTGTGTTTGTTTTTTTAGGAGTCGCATTCAGCAAGTATCTAATTACTGAAAATCTTACTAGTATTTCTTTAATAAGAACGTTATGCGGTGCTATTAGTAATGTTTTACTGAATCTATGGTTAATTCCTGGATATGGTATTACAGGTGCTGCTATTGCCACTTTAATTGCACAGTTTATTGCTAATATGGGTTATGATTTCATTGATCATAGACTGCATGATGCATTAAGAGTAAAGTTGCTTGCAATAGTGAAACCTTGGCAAGCGTTTTATAATATACGCACTCAAAACAAGTAGTAAATTTTTACGAAATTTATATGGTTGTTTTTTACAAGATAAACCTATCTCATATTCAACTTAATTTATAATAGTACAAGCTAGCGGAAATAATATGAAAAAAATTGGTATTTTAACATTTCACGCATCTCACAATATAGGGTCAATGCTGCAATCTTATGCACTTCAAACATATTTGCAAGAAACAACAGACTCTGATGTAGAATTTATAGATTATGCTAGCCCAGAACAAAGGAATATGTATGCGATTTTCCCCAAAACAGAGCGGAAAACGTTTAAAAGAAAGTTGAAAGGGGTAGCTCGACTAGTCATTGATAGTGTCTTTTATCCGTTATTAAAAATAAGATACGATGATTTCGAAAGCTTTAAGAATAGCTATCTGGTTTTATCTGAAAATAATTATTCTTATTCTAATGAGCTAGATGAATTAGAAAATCGATATGATTATATTTTTATTGGTAGTGACCAGATATGGAACGTAAACTGTCGAGATTTTACTGACACTTATTTTGTTGACTTCAAAACTAAAGCAAAATTAATTTCCTATGCGCCCAGTCTAGGGGGGAAAAATATTCTTAAATCTGATATTGATACAAATAAGGTTAAGAGTCTTTTATCTAATATTGACTCCTTATCAGTAAGAGAAGTCAATGGTAAAAAGTGGTTAGATGAGTTAACAGGAAAAAGCTTTGAAGTTGTCTGTGATCCTACACTACTCTTATCTAAAGAGAGATGGTCTCGATTTTTAGATGAAAAAAAAATAAAGAATAAGTATTCGGATTATATTTTTTTTTATGGTCAACCTTTTGCCAAAGATACATTTGAGATTATAGAAAAGGTTTCTAAGAAAACTAATAAAAAGATAGTTATGCTCGATGCCAAAGCATGGCTATATAATTTTTGTATTAAACGAGGTTTTGTTCTAGAGAAGCATTGTTCGCCTTTAGATTATTTGCATTTAATAAAGCATGCATCTCTAATAATAACAACATCATATCATGGGACCATCTTTTCAACAATTTTTGAAAAAGATTTTTGGACCGTTACATTCAAAGGAACAAATCTGGATGATGATAGGGTTGGAACTCTACTAAAACAAGTTGGACTGGAAGATAGATTTATTTACATCGAAGATATTCTTGATAAAGATATTGAAAGTAAAGTAGACTACTCGAGTTACGATAGAACTTTAGAGCCTCTCGTTAGTAAAAGTAAAAAGTATATTAAAACCGCACTAATAAAGACTGGTTAAAATGAAGCTATTGTTCTTTATCGTTTGTCATAGAAAAACGGCATCGTTGTTCTATAATCTCAATAAATTATCTAAATTTAAAAACAGTACTGTGTTAGTACATATAGATAAAAAAAGTAATTTTGACGAAAGAGATTTAGTAAAAGCGGATAATATAATTTATGTAAAAAATCGATTCGACGTGCGTTGGGGGGGAATATCTCAAGTCGTAACAACAGTTGATAGTCTTAATAGTTATATCGATATCGATTTTGACTATGTTTCTTTAATCTCTGGTGAAGACTTGGTCATCAAAACAGAGAAGCAGTTTATCGATTTTTTACGGCATCACAACGGAAAAGAGTTTATAGGTATAGACAAAAATGGAGATAGATATTTTGATCCAAAAGATAGGTATGTATATAAATACAACTCATCTTTCTATGAATCTAAACCTACCAATCTACAAAAAATAATTAAAATAACTTCCTCTGTTTTGCATAAGGCTGGTTTCCTGATAAATAAGCAAGACTTACCGTATGAATCCTTCTATAAAGGCTCAAATTGGTTCACGTTATCTAAAATTGCTGTGGTTTTTATTTTAGAAGAGATTAGAGAAAAAGATCTTTTACGATATTTTAAAAACTCACTCTGTATAGATGAAGTGATATTTCAAACCATATTAATGAATAGCTCGTTCAAAAAAAATATTTATTTAATCGATGATTATGTAACCGATAATGAAATGTCTCTCAGATACGTCAACTGGATTGATGGGCCCGACTACCCTAAAATATTAGATAAAAAAGACTTAACCAGGTCATTTGAAAATAATGTTTTCTTTGTTAGGAAAATATCGCCAAAGTTAACTATACAGGAACTACATGATCTGTTTCCAATGGAGGAGTTATGAGTTCTCCATTCTTTAGTGTTGTAATTCCTCTTTTCAATAAAGAAAAGCATATCAAAAAGACACTTACATCGGTGCTGGACCAAACATTTCAGTCTTTCGAAATAATCGTCGTTGATGATGGATCACAAGATAAGAGTGTAGGAGTTGTTGAATCGATCAATGATCCAAGAATTCGAGTTATTAGCCAAAAGAATTCCGGTGTTTCATCGGCTAGAAATCTGGGGATAAAGAAAGCTGAAACAGAGTATATAGCATTCCTCGATGCTGACGACCTATGGTTACCGGATTACCTACAGTCTATTTATTCTCTTATTAACGAATTTCCCGGTGCTGGAATCTATTCTACTGGATATATAAAAAGAAATAGCATTGGTGACGTAATAAATGTGAACATAAATGGATTGCCGGAAAAAAATTATCGAGGCATACTTTCTAATTATTTTGAGATCATGGTTAAAGGAAGTCCGATAACTTGGACGTCAGCAACGTGCGTACCTAAGAATATTTTCACAGAGAATAATATATGGTTTCCTAGTAGTGAAAAATACGGTGAAGATCAACATGTTTGGGGGCGAATTATGATGCGTTTCGATCTCGCCTACGATTCAAAGCAATGTGCGATCTATGAAATAGAAACAGATAATAATAGCCAGGCTGGTATTGACAAAGAAAGTAAGCCCCATAGAAGTATTGTTTCGTTAGTTAAACATAGGGATGAAATAAAGAAAAAAAATGAAATAAAATGCTTTGACCTCTATATAGAAAAGGAATGTGTCAAGACAATAAAACGTAATGTGGTTAACGGAAGAAGGTTAGATGCGCTTAGAGTCCTCAGAGAGAACAATCTTTCTTTTTATAATAATCTTCTGTCAATTTTTTATCTTCTCACACCTTATAAGGTTTATAAAAAATTAAAACGTTTTATTAAAAGGTAACACTGTGAAAAAAATAGTATTTGTATTACCCAATCTAGATAGTGGTGGTGTCGAAAAAGTAGCATTAAACTATCTAAATCAACTAGATGCTAAGAAGTACAATGTAACTTTAATTGTTTTTAATGAAGCAAATGATTTACTTCACAATGTACCTGATACTGCGAATATTACCTGTTTACATACAAAAAGCACTAAAGGCTCACTTGTAAGGTTGGTGGGTACACTCAAAGAGATTCAGCCCGATGCAGTATATACGGGCCACTCTCGCGTGGCGGTTTTAGTACAGTGTGTTAAGCTATTTATGGGAGGCTTTAAACATTTAGCTAGAATGCAAAGTATGCCATCCCTTGAAAAAAAATATCGTAAATATGGATTGATACACAGGAAATTATATTCCCTCGCGTTTAGGAATGCAGATGTAGTACTGGCAGAAACAACAGATATGAAAGACGATGCCATCTCTGCATTTTCTATGCGTGCAGAGAATATTAAAGTAATGCATAACCCTCTAAATAAAGAAAGTATTGATCGGTCGCTCGAGTCTTTCAACGAATCACCATTTAGTGATAAAGATATAGTAGGAATTGCTTCAGGAAGGCTATGTAAGGATAAAGGTTATGATATTCTGATAATGGCTACTAAGCTGGTACTAGAAGAAATCCCTAATTTTAAGTTACATATATTAGGTCGAGATGATGGTGAAGGTGGCCACCTTAAAGAAATCATAGAAAAACAGGGACTGGATAATAAAGTTATATTAGAAGGGTTTAAAAAAAATCCCTACTGTTACTACAATCACTGTGATCTTTTTATTTTATCTTCTAGACGAGAGGGGTTCCCAAATGTTGTAATAGAAAACTATTACTTAAATACGCCTATTGTAAGTACTCGGTGTGTGCCGATAATAAATGAGATAGTTGTCGAAGGCTCTAACGGATACACTTGTGAAGTAGAAGATATAATATCTTTGTCCCAAGCAATTGTTAACTGTATAAAAATGATAAAAAGGAGCGATTTGAAAAATCCTGACTATATAGGTTCAAAATTAGAAGATCTTTTTTAGTAAATTATAGCATCGACTTACATATGAGATTATGAATAGGCAAGTGCATATTGATAGCTAACTAGATCCTTCCCCCTTAACAGTCAACATATTTTTCATGCCAATAATGATAGAAAATAATTACAAAGTTAGGAAAAATGATAAGTTGGTTTTTCAATTTGTTTTTCTATTTGCAATATTGATGCCTCCTTTTCACGCTAAATTTGGCAGTTCCGGTGCGATAATTGTCAATGGAATACTCCTGGTTGCCCTATCGCTAATATTAAGTGTTTCTTTAAGTAATAAAAGTTATGTTTACTCGGGGGTCGAAAAAAGAAACCTATTAATATATTTTACTCCGTTATTGATACTACAATTTCTTATTCCCATCTCGATGACCACGGGGCTTGTTTTTGGAGGGGTAAACTTAATTCAAAGAGACTTTTATGAGCTTTACAAGCCATTGCTTTGTATACTTGTGCTTACTTTTTCAATAACATTTTTTTCTAAAAATGAAAGTATAGTTGCTTTAGAAAAGTTACTTCTATTGATTTTCTTTTTAGTAAGTTTGATTGGAATTAATCAGTTGTTCTCCTTTTCGGATATAGTAAGTATGTCATATACTAAGGCTCATAATATAAGTTCGAGAAGAATCTCTGCCCCATTTGTCAATCCATATGATTATGCATTTTTTATTACCTTCTTTGTTTACTATTTTTTCAGTAAAGTTATTTTCGTCAGTTTTCGGTATATACCACTCTTTCTAGCTTCTATCGTAATGTTGATTCTCCCTCAATCTAGGTCTGTCGCTGTTGGTTTCTTAATCGGTTTTTTTGTGATTATGCCAATAGTGCTCTTCTACCTGGGGTTTAAAGGTCACACCCTGAGGATATCTAAGAAATTGATGATATTCTTTGGGTTGTTTCTCTTTGTTTTATTATTTTTTATTTTCTCTATTCCATTTTTATTAGATAACTTCAGCTATCTTACGGGACAGTTTGTACGTCTAATAGATAGGGGGGAAGTAGGGAGCTCAGCGGGAATAAGGCTACAACAATTTCTCTTTGCAATAGATAAAGGGGTGAATCAGCCTTTAATATTGATATTTGGTAATGGGCCAGCAAAAGATGAAATGGAATATGTCGAATCTATTTATAATTATCTTCTATATAGGTATGGATTAGTAGGAACGTTTTCATACTTCTTTCTTATCGTTATTGCTAGTTATCAGAGTTTGAGAGTATGTAAAAAAATTGGGGAAAATCATAAATACTATAGTCTATTTTTATGCGTTTTCCTATGGTTGATATCTATTCCACTATTGTCTGTCGGTAATAACTTTACAGAACAGTTAAGGCTATCTTACTTCTATTATATGTTGTTGGGATTAGTTGCTGCGTCGTACTACCGGTTTGTTTTAAAAGGAAATCGATCATGAAAGTTAGTTATATTACCATGCAGTTTCCTGTTCCATCTGAGACTTTTGCTTCATTAGATGTAGAAGCTTTACGTGAACAAGGAGTGAAAGTCTCTGTACGCTGTATGCGGTTGAAGCATCCTTTGTTCAGTGAGCTGATGAAAGACAGAAAACATCAAGGTTTGGAAGTTAGCCACTTCTCCTTATCACGATTGTTTTTCTCAATCCTTTTTGTGATACGCCATCCAGTTATAGCAGCATCTCTTTTTTCTTGGGTTACACTGAACTGTATTAAATCACCAAAGCACTTTATAAAAAGTGTTGTATTATTCCCCTCTGCGATTTGCATTTTTAATAATATCAATAAAAATAGGCCAGATGTTGTACATCTTTTTTGGGGGCATTATCCTGCAATGGTAGGATATTTAGTTAAGCGATTTATTCCAAATATAGTGGTTTCTCAATTCTTGGGAGCTCACGATTTAGTTACCAATTATCCTTGCAGCATATCCTTAGCAAAAAAAGTAAATAAGCTCTTTACCCACTCGCATTCTAATCTTACAACTTTGAGTAAAGCCGGAGTAGGCATCAAGGACATCGAAGTGGTTTTTAGAGGAACAAAGTTAATCAATGTTGAAAATGTTAAACGTAAATATATGTGTGATGATAATCATCCTGTTTTTTTAACCGCCTCACGTTTAATTGAGGAAAAGGGCGTTGATGACGTTTTAAGAGTTTATGAGGGAGTTGCTGCTATTTATCCAAACTCTAAATTGATTATTGCAGGGGATGGGCCATATAGATACAAACTTGAAGAACTGATATCGGAGATTGGCTGTGAGGGTTCAATTGATTTCATTGGCCATGTTAGCCAACCCGAACTTATCAAAGAAATGGCGAAGGCTAATTTTTTTGTGCTTATGTCTCGTTATCCCTCAGAACGTTTACCAAACGTAGTTAAAGAAGCTATGTATCAACAGTGTGTTGTTATTACCACTGAGACTCACGGAATAAGAGAATTAATAGAACACGAGGTAGACGGCATTATCGTTAAAATGAATGATACTCATACAGCCTGTGAGTCGATATTGCAATGTATTGATAACCCGGAAATATGCAAGTCTATTAGCACCGCAGCAAAGGAAAAAGTTGAAGAAAACTTCAATGTAAATAAGACGATGGCTCGCTACATCGATGTTTGGTCTGAGTGCTTAAATAAATAAGGTTGAAGTTTTGCCAACAGTATCAATTATCACACCATCCTATGATTGCTCCAATTACATTTCTAACACTATTGACTCAGTGCTATTTCAAACATTCACTGACTGGGAAATGATAGTCGTTGATGATTGCTCCTCTGATAATTCAGTTTCTGTAATTAATTCCTATATGGAAAAAGATTCACGAATTAGGCTAATACAGTTAAAAGAGAACTCAGGTGCAGCTATCGCACGTAATACGGCTATTGAGGTGGCTCAGGGACGTTACATTGCATTTCTAGACAGTGATGATCTTTGGGAGCCAGAGAAGTTAGCTATACAACTTAGTTTTATGCAGCGGAACGATATCGCATTTTCGTTTTCAGCTTATCATAAGATCAATGAGGAAGCTGTTGATATCGGTACGGTCTCTGTACCAGAGAACGTTAGCTACCATCAATTGCTTAAATGTTGTGTCATTGGCTGCTTAACCGCTATGTATGATACGAATAAAATAGGTAAAGTCTATATGCCCCTCATTAGAAAAAGGCAAGATTTTGGCTTATGGCTTCGCATTCTAAAAAAATGCGGCATCGCTTATGGTATCGCTCAACCTTTAGCAAAATACCGGGTAAGAAAGGACTCGATTTCATCAAATAAATTAAAAGCGGCACTTTATAATTGGAAGTTGTATCGTGAAGTGGAAAATCTCAATCTATTTCAAGCACTTTATTATTTTTCCCATTATGCAATAAGTGGCGTATTACGTATTATAAGATAAATATATAATAAGCTGAGTAGATTTAACTGTTATAGCGTCACGTAGGTTAGTACTTGATAGCGCAACCCGAGGAAATGTAATGAAATACCTAGTCACCGGCGTTGCCGGCTTTATAGGTAGTGCAGTCGCACAAAAGCTGCTAACGCAGGGGCATCAGGTAGTCGGGATAGACAACCTCAACGATTATTATGATGTATCACTTAAGCAGGCAAGGTTGAATAGTATCCCTCGAGCCAGTTTTAGATTTTTGTCGCTTGATATTGCCGATCGCACCGCGGTTGCAGAGCTGTTTGAGCAAGAAAAGTTTGACCGCGTTATCCATCTCGCGGCGCAAGCGGGAGTGCGTTATTCGTTGGAAAATCCGCATGCCTACGCGGATTCAAATCTTGTTGGGCACTTGAATATTCTAGAGGGGTGTCGGAGCGTTAAGGTTGATCACTTAGTGTATGCCTCATCGAGCTCAGTGTACGGGCTAAACAGCAAAGTACCGTTTAGTAGCTGTGATTCAGTGGATCATCCGGTTTCGCTCTACGCAGCCACCAAAAAGTCGAACGAGCTGATGGCACACAGCTATTCGCATCTCTACGATATTCCTACCACTGGTTTGCGTTTTTTTACGGTTTATGGCCCGTGGGGACGGCCTGATATGGCACCGTTTATCTTCACTAAAAAGATTCTCGATGGCGATACCATCGATATTAATAATCACGGTGATATGTGGCGTGACTTCACCTATATCGATGACATCGTCGAAGGCGTAGTGCGTGTTGCGGATGTGATACCTCAGCGTGATAGTACATGGACAGTCGAGCAAGGCCACCCAAACAGTAGTTCCGCGCCTTATGCGCTTTATAACATTGGTCATGGTAGTCCGATTAACCTAATGGACTTTATCCAGGCCATTGAATCTGAGTTGGGGATAGAAGCAAAGAAAAACTTTCGTGGCATGCAGCCGGGTGATGTGTATCAAACTTATGCTGATACCCAAGATTTGTTCGCCGCCACGGCTTATCAGCCGAAAGTGAGTGTGAAAGAGGGCGTCGCGCAGTTTGTGGCGTGGTATAAAGACTTCTACCAAATATAAAAGCTTGAATACGGGGAAGAGCTGCCTCGTGCTCGCATCGGCGCTCTTGCTTTTTCTGCACTCTGTATTCCGTCATCGGTATTCGGGATTTTGAATACGGAGCGCTGCGCTTACAGAATACGGGCAAGAGCTGCCTCGTACTGGCATTGAGTTTCTAGCTTCTTCTGCACTCTGTATTCCGTCATCGGTATTCGGGATTATGAATACGGAGCGCTTCGCTTACGGAGTACGGGAAAGAGACTAGACGCTTCGCTTCTAGAAACTGGAGACTAGGAAAATCTCAAAGCGGCGTATAAAATCGCCTCTAGCCTCTAGCCTCTAGCCTCTAGCCTCTAGCCTCTAGCCTCCAGCCTCTAGCTTCTAACCTCTCCAACCTTTTCACCAAATTCATTTTTTCCCAACTTTGCGCGGATAAAAGAGGTTACTCGCCAGATGTGTCGGAGCATCATGCAATAAAGGGCGAAACAGACTAAAAAACCGATGAACATAATGGTTTCATGAATATTGAATAACTCACCAATTATGCCGATGCTAGCGAATGCCGTTGCGAACAAGCAAATAGCCCCCAGTGTTTGGCGCGGAGATAAACCCATGCGTTGAAAAATGTGGTGTAAATGCTCTCGGTCCGGCTTAAAAGGCGAGTCGCCGCGCTTAACACGCCGGAACATAATCGCGGTCATGTCCATCAAGGGCAGGGCAATCAGCCATAGTCCGGTTACAGGACGTATCGCGGCATTAGTTGGGTGTTGGCTGGCAAGCAGTAAAAACCAAATGACGGTAAAGCCAATCAGCATGCTGCCGGCATCGCCCATAAAAACTTTTCGCTCACGACCTAATACCCCCAGGTTAAATAGCAGATACGGCGCCATAATTACGGTGAGGACAAGACATAAATAGGCCATTGATTGATGACCGTTCAAGAACAGCAGTAACCCCAAGCTAACAAAAGTCACAGTGGCGAGTCCGCCTAGTAGCCCATCAATACCATCTACCATGTTAAATGCATTGATAGCGCCAATTACCGCAAGCACTGTGAGTCCATAACCCAAGGTCTCGAGTTGAATACGTCCAGTGGCAAAAATATTACCTAAACGGCTAAGTTCGATATCCCCCATCACCATCATGACCACTGCGAGAGCAGCTTGCACGCCGATCCGCAGTTTAAAGTCGATATCAAATTTATCATCTAATACCCCGATTGTGACAAGGACCAACATACAGGTGGCATATAAGCCACTATGGGGGATGACGTCAGGGTTATTAAATATAAAGTAGACCAGCGACAAACACACAGCCAACCCACCCACGAGTGGAACAGCGCCAGCATGGTGTTTACGCATATCCGGTTTATCCACAAGATCAATACGTCTAGCAAGTTTTCTGAGCACAAACAATGAGGTGGTCGAGAAAAATAGAAGCAAAGCCAAGTCGACGAATGAGTTAATCACAATCTCTTCCTTGTTTTAAGCTGACAGGAATTTTTATTCTATACAGCACTCAAACTCTAGTCGGTAGTTGCCGGACGCGCAAACCAGGGGGCGCGATCATCCGTTAACTCATAAAGCGAATATTTGCGGTTAAGTTTTTGTCCGCCATCACGCTGAAGTGGCTGCCATGATAGCCTGCCACGTGACGTGGTTGGTTTCACTGAGAGCAAATCAAACGGAATAGAGACATAAAAGCCTTTGGTAAAGCTGCCTTCGCCGTATTCATCAGCGGATAAATCGGTTTTGCTGGCATAGGCACCCACGGTGATCCCACTATCAAATTGCTTAACCACATCCACGGTGACGCCCACATCTTCGGTGAGATAGCGGCCGGCGCTGATTTTCGCCAGGGTGCCGTGAAATAAGCCAAGCGGGTTTTGCCAGTAAAGGGTCGCGTGGCCCGTGGTCGAACCGGTTTGCACACGGAAGGCACGATTACCATCTTCTGCGGGTTGGTGCTCGTTTTTAAATAGCCCAAACGCTGAACCCGGTTCGCGTTGTTTCACGTAATTGGCATCAAGTCCTACCGCGAATTGGCTATCCATTGGGCGATAAAGTACTTCGCCGCCCACACCGGCAAACATGGTCTCTAAGTAGCCGCCATAGGTTTGGGTATACCAGTTGTTGCCCCAGTGATCGAGATAGGTCAGTTGCATATTTGTTACTCTGACCGTGTCTTCGAGATATTGACGGTTAAGCGTGCGTACCCGCTTAAGATCGGTGCCATCGGGCGGGACTGTGTACTTAAATTTGTCATAAGTGTCGGCAATATTGACATACACGCTGGACGAGGCAATAAGATGATCGCCCAACCGAGCCGCAGCGTTGCCGCCTATGCCCAGTGAGTACATGTAGAAACTCTCTGAGCCGCCAAACGATTGTACAAATACAGGCGCGAGGCCGGCGTCAAACCTTTTGCGTTCCATGGCTTTCAGGGAGCCCCGTGTGGGTTGAGGTTGCCTGCGAGTGCGTGCATCGTCAGGGTTTGCGCCCACATAGCTGTTCGTGGCGACGGCGGCATAGGTGTTGGCATCAATCACGGTTTCAGTGATGGGTTGGCGCTCAGCCTGGTCAATAATCCGGTATTGTTTGGCGTCAATACCTGTATTGGCAATTAGAGTGGCCGCACGCGTTTGCGCGTGATCTTGGTTGCGGTACTTTCTTTGCTCGCCAATGACAGTGACTGTGTCACCATCAAAGTGTACTTCGTTATCTTTATACCCGGCAACACTGGCGAGCGAGGCGCTCAGGGTTTGCCACTGCTCTTCACTTAAGTCGTCGCGCTTGGCTGCCGGATTATAACTTGGCGCTTTGTCGTCTAACCAGAAGGAACTGACTTGGTTAAAATTGGTGTTCAGGCTGATACCTGCTGTAATGGCTGCACCACGTTCATAAGCTAAGCGTGCTGCCCCCCAATCCCCTAATCGATACACTGCGCCTATATTCCAAGGGCTGTTCACTTCCATAGGGGTGCCTGTTTCTGTACTAACAAAGTCGCCTTGATAGTCGTTTCCGTCATATTCAAGTTTTAGACTCAGCGGCGCGTAAGGGGTTTGATACTCCAGGCCACCGAATAAAGCGGTACAACCGGTAAACATACGATCAATGTCAACATTGCCACCTCTACCGGAAAAACTTGTGTCGCGTCCGCAATCGAATGATTGATTTTTATCCCCTTTGAGGTTGGCGCGGTTCCCCATATAGCCCCAGCCAATGCCAAGCGAAAAATCAAACGGCCCAGCGCGTTTTGACCCTACAATATACTCACCATCAAACAATCCGGTGCCGCCAATGTCACGTACACCGACAGCGAGTTCGGGGAGCCAGAAACTTTCTTTCCACAGGCGTAATTTGGCATCAATGCTTTTGTCGGTATATTTGGTATCACCGCTAAAGCCAGGATCATCGCTATAAAGCAGATCATGAACTTGGGTATAGCGAACCGTCGTTTCTAACCAAGGAAACAACTGTAGAGACGTATTGAAATGGATATAATCTTCGTTATACGTGCTCCCTAAAGTAAACTCACCTTCTGGTGCGGTGCGTGCGGTAGGCATTTGCATCAAGCCCACACCGCCAAAGTCGGTTTGTGAATGCACTAGTTCTGGGTGATCGAAGTTGTCGGCTGATACTGCACTGCTCACTGCCAATGCGACGGTGCAGAACCAAAAGCGATGAGAGGGAGAAGAAAAAAACCGCATTATTCAATAAACCTATTTTGCAGATAAGTCAGCACGTGCTGGTTAGGATCGATGATTTGATCTTTTGTGGGTTTATAATTTAGAGGACGGTAGATCACTGAGCCCGGCAAGATATCTCGATGCTGCCCATTCCAATAGGCGATAGGGTATTGTGCTCTCTCGCCCGACGGACTCACCACCCACACCGTGGAGTCGTGCCATGAACCCGGCTCTGCTTGCTGTAGATAGCTTTTTGCCGAGAGCCTTTCATGCCAAGGGTAAGAGCCCGGTTGACTGACATTACCGAGTACCATAACGTGCTGTGGACGCTTAGGCAGTTGTAAGTGCCAATTACCATTTAATTTCGGGTTTTTATTTGGGGTGATACGTGTGATGTCTGGGTCTACTGGGACGGATACGCGCTCGCCAACAGCCATTTTGTTGAGCGAATGGTAGAGGGCTTGCCATCGCTGACGTTGTTCACCGGTATTACCGCTTATTTGCTCACGGATGGGCTGTAAATCTCGAATCCCTTTTGCTCTCTTCGTTTCCAAGCGGTACAGGCCAGCTGCAGGCCAATAGATATCGTCTAATGACCGCTGCTGCGTTTGAGTGATGGTCAATACCGCGTCAGATAGGCGAGGTGACTGAGGGAAAGAAAGGGCAATATCAGCGTTTGCTGTGAGAGTATTCGCAAGGCCTGGTGTGGTCACCATGACGGTTACAGCCCAAAGACTGCGCCATAATAAATGTCGGTTAATCATGCGAGCCTCCCTGGAAGGACTTTAGGTGAGTAAGCGTCACTGCAGGTAAATCAGGGGCAAGATGTTGGTAAGACTTAATCACTTTGCCTGTTTCTACCGTCACCCAGTAATGGTTGGTAAACTGGGTATCAAGCGTGGGAAAAGTGACGAATTCATGGTACTTAATTGTTTCTACCTGTGTGCCGTTAATCGAGATAGCTTGCATTTTACCACGCTTAAAAATAGATTCAGCGCGATAACCACTATGGTTACCTGGTTGCCAATCAATGGTACGTGACCACCTGTGTGGCATCTTAATAGTAGAGAGCCCAACACTTAATGGGTCAGGTGTATCCACTTGGGTGGCCGTTAGATTGCCCTCCGCAAAGTTGATGGTTTTAACAATTCGACTGTTGCGGGTGACGATCATTTCATTCTCGCCTGACAACCACTTTAAATTTGGACTTGGATGTTGGCTTGGCTCCACAAAGGCAAGCACCATAAAGCCTTGTGGGCCGCTATCGAGTTGTGCATAAAGACTGGCATAAGGGAGTGCGTTAATTTCCTCCCAGCTCTTCTTTGCATTTGGGAAACCATGATAGGCGAATTTAAACGAGTCATTCAGATCTTTTACTCGCTGCGTGCATCCGACAGACACAAGCGCGATACATATTGTCAAAATCGCTTGATTGGTTTTAATCATAGGTGGTCGAGGGCGGGCGTTCCTGTAATAGAAAAATAGCCACAAGCGGACTTGTGGCCATTGAAATATACGCTGACTTATTCTTGACCAGCGCTAAGTGAAACCGACGAGTTGCTATCGTCGTTATCAGCAGCAGCAACCGCTGCACCAACGGCTGCCGCCGCGGCAACACCAGCAGCAACGGTACCAGCAGCGATACCACCTGTCGCAGCCGCACCGGCAGCACCTGCACCGGCAGCACCTGCACCTGCGCTAGCACCCGCCCCAGCACTTGCTCCAGCACCTGCACCAGCACTACTACCACTCGCAGCGCCAGGCGCGGCTTCTGTTGCGGCCATTGTGCTCGCTGCGAACAGCATAGCAATCAAGCCTGTTGCAATTTTTTTCATTCGTCTCTCCATGATTTTTGCATCAATACAAAAACGTCTGCAAACGCAGACACCATTAAACTCTAATAGCTATGCGGTGAGAAGTAAAATAAATACCGCGCGCATCACAGATATTTCATCTTAAATGTGCGGAAGAGCAAGGGAAAGAGACGAGACGCTTCGCTTCTAGAGACTAGAAACTAGATAGAGCAGATCGTGCTTGCATTGGTGGTCTTGCTCTTTCTGTACTCTGTATTCAGTCATCGGTATTCGGGATTATGAATACGGAGCGCTACGCTTACAGAATACGGGGAAGAGCAGAAAGCAGGTCCTAGGATCCTAGGTCCTAGGAACTGTATCGAGAGAGTTAGGCACGATACGCTTTTCCGTATTCCGTATTCCGTATTCCGTATTCCGTATTCCGTATTCCGTATTCCGTATCCTAGGACCCTAGGATCTTTCTAGTCTCTAATCCCCATACCCATTCGGGTTGTTCGACTGCCAGCGCCAGGTGTCTTCTACCATGGTTTGCAGACCGCGTGTGGCGGTCCAGCCGAGAGTTGCTTTGGCATAAGCGGGATCAGCGTAGCACTCAGCAATGTCGCCGGCGCGGCGGGGTTTGATTTCGTAGGGGATTGAGCGCTTAGCCGCGGCTTCAAACGCATGCACCATTTCCAACACACTGTTGCCTTGGCCGGTACCGAGGTTAAAGATATGAGTGCCAGGTTGATGAGCCATTTTATCCAGCGCGGCTAAATGCCCATCGGCTAGATCCACTACGTGAATATAATCACGGACGCCGGTGCCGTCGGGGGTGGGGTAATCATTACCAAACACGCCCAGCTTCTCGCGTCGGCCCACTGCCACTTGTGCCACAAAAGGCAGCAAGTTATTTGGTGTGCCTTGCGGATCTTCGCCTAGTAATCCCGACTCATGCGCACCAACCGGATTAAAGTAACGCAGCAGAGTAATGCTCCAATCCGGATTGGCATGTTGAAAGTCCTGTAAGCACTCTTCCACCATTAACTTGCTGCGTCCGTAAGGGTTAGTGGCGGCGGTGGGGAAGTCTTCTTTAATTGGCACCGACGTAGGATCGCCATAAACCGTGGCGGATGAGCTAAAAATCAGTGATGTGACATTAGCCGCGTGCATCTCACGCACCAAGTTTAAGGTCCCGGAGACATTGTTATCGTAATATTTCAGTGGCTTTTCAACCGACTCGCCGACCGCTTTGAGTCCGGCAAAGTGGATCACGCTATCAATGCTGTATTCAGTAAACACATGTTTTAAGAACGCACTGTCGCGAATATCACCGTGCATAAAAGCAGGTCGCGCGCCAGTGACTTGCTCAATGCGATCGAGCACCATTTCTTTACTATTGCACAGGTTATCGATAACGATAGGCGTATGGCCTTGTTCAATCAGTTGAATGCAAGTGTGGCTGCCAATATACCCCGTGCCACCGGTGACGAGTACCTTCATGATGTGCTGCCTAATTTGTTATCAAAATTGGTAAATAAGGACGACAGAATACGGAATGCTGGGGGAGATGGGAAGAGCAGGGAAAGAGACTAGATAGAGCAGATCGTGCTCGCATTGGGGCTTTTGCTCTTTCTGTACTCTGTATTCTGTCATCGGTATTCGTGAATGGGAATACGGAGCGCTTCGCTTACGGAGTACGGGAAAGAGTGGAAAGCTGTTCCTAGGACCTAGGATCCTAGGTCCTAG
>NZ_MEBQ01000028.1:0-3067 GCF_001722105.1 Salinivibrio sp. SS3
ATGTGTCGATGACTAGTGTCCAGTGAACCATAAGTGCCGGATGCTGGGGTATCCGCAAAGGTTGGGCAATCGTCGCCATCAACATCACTGATCGCAATGGTGCCGGTGGCAGTCACCGCGGCATCGCCCACATCACCCTCGGTGACCGAGCCAACAAATTCACCGGTGACTTCAGGGGCATCCTCGCTACCGGTAATGGTGATCACGATATCTTGCGGAGTGCCGTCAGAGGCATTGAGAGTAATGGTATCGGTGACCTGGTCGCCGGCATCTAAATCCTGCACGCTGGCTTGATCAAGGGTGTAAGTCCAGTTGCCATCGACCAGCTCTAGCGAGCCATAGGTACCAGTCTCTGTAGTATCGGCAAAGCTCGGTGCATCGTCACCGTCGATATCACTGATCGTAATCGACCCAGTGGCAGTCACAGGCGCATCGCCCACATCACCCTCGGTCATTGAACCAACAAATTTACCGGTGACTTCAGGATCATCCTCACTACCGGTAATGGTGATGACAATATCTTGTTGGGTGTTATCGCTCGCCGTCAGGGTGATGGTGTCGGTAATTTGATCGCCAGCGTCCAAGTTCTGCACGGCAGACTGATCGAGGGTGTAAGTCCAGTTGCCGTTGACCAGTTCCAACGAGCCATAAGTGCCGGTCTCAGTGGTATCCGCAAAGCTCGGTGCATCGCCGTCATCCACATCATTGATTGAAAGAGTGCCACTTGCAGTGACGGCGGCATCACCTTCGTTACCTTCGGTCACTGAGCCAACAAACTCTCCGCTGACGTCGGGGTCGTCATCCGTCCCGGTAATAGTGATGACAATATCTTGTTGGGTGTTATCGCTTGCGGTGAGCGTAATGGTATCCGTCACTTGATCACCGGCATCTAAACTCTGCACCGCAGACTGATCGAGGGTGTAGGTCCAATTGCCATCGACCAGCTCTAGCGAACCATAGGTGCCCGCTTCGGTGGTATCCGAAAAGGTTGGATTATCGTCGCCATCCACATCACTGATCGCAATCGTCCCCGTGATGGTGACTGGCGCATCTCCTACATCACCCTCGGTGACCGAACCCACAAGTTCACCAGTGACTTCAGGGGCGTCATCCGTCCCGGTAATGGTGATCTCGATATCTTGTTGCGTGTTATCGCTGGCGGTTAGCGTGATGGTATCCTTCACCTGATCGCCAGCATCTAGGTTCTGCACCGCAGACTGATCGAGGGTATAGGTCCAATCACCGTTGACCAGCTCTAGCGAGCCATAGGTACCGGTCTCTGTAGTATTGGCAAAGGTGGGATTATCGTCGCCATCGACATCACTAATCGTAATCGAACCTGTAGCAGTGACAGGTGCGTCGCCTACATTGCCTTCAGTCACTGAGCCGATAAAGCTACCGGTGACTTCAGGGGCGTCATCCGTCCCGGTAATGGTGATCACGATATCTTGTTGGGTGTTATCGCTGGCGGTCAGGGTAATGGTATCCGTCACTTGATCACCGGCATCTAAACTCTGCACCGCAGACTGATCGAGGGTGTAGGTCCAATTGCCATCGACCAGTTCTAGTGAACCATAGGTGCCCGCTTCGGTGGTATCCGCAAAGCTCGGTGCATCGCCGTCATCCACATCATTGATTGAAAGTGTGCCACTTGCAGTCACGGCGGCATCACCTTCGTTACCTTCGGTCACTGAGCCAACAAACTCACCAGTTACTTCAGGACCATCCTCGCTACCGGTAATGGTGATAACAATATCTTGTTGCGTGTTATCGCTCGCGGTGAGGGTGATGGTATCCGTCACCTGATCGCCGGCGTCCAAGTTTTGTACGGCAGATTGGTCGAGCGTATAGGTCCAATCGCCGTTGACCAGTTCCAACGAGCCATAAGTCCCTGCCTCAGTGGTATCCGCAAAAGTCGGCGCATCGTCGCCATCAACATCACTAATCGTAATCGACCCAGTGGCAGTCACAGGTGCATCACCTTCATTGCCTTCGGTCACTGAACCGACAAACTCACCGCTGACGTCGGGGTCGTCATCCGTCCCCGTAATGGTGATCTCGATATCTTGTTGCGTGTTATCGCTGGCGGTGAGGGTGATGGTATCCGTGACCTGATCGCCGGCATCTAAATTCTGCACCGCAGACTGATCGAGCGTGTATGTCCAATCACCGTTGACCAGCTCTAGCGAACCATAGGTGCCCGCTTCAGTCGTATCCGCAAAGCTCGGTGCATCGTCACCGTCGATATCATTGATCGTAATCGACCCAGTGGCAGTCACAGGCGCATCGCCCACATCACCCTCGGTCATTGAACCAACAAACTCACCAGTTAC
The DNA here is from genome assembly GCF_001722105.1 of Salinivibrio sp. SS3. Classification (NCBI taxonomy): domain Bacteria; kingdom Pseudomonadati; phylum Pseudomonadota; class Gammaproteobacteria; order Vibrionales; family Vibrionaceae; genus Salinivibrio; species Salinivibrio sp. SS3. Next base: position 2,334 of record NZ_MEBQ01000028.1, read on the forward strand.
TTCAGAACCATCCTCGCTACCCGTAATGGTGATAACAATATCTTGTTGGGTGTTATCGCTGGCGGTGAGGGTGATGGTATCCGTAACCTGATCGCCAGCATCTAAATTCTGAACCGCAGACTTATCAAGCGTATAGGTCCAGTTGCCATTGACCAGCTCTAGCGAGCCATAGGTGCCTGCCTGTGTGACATCGGCAAAGCTCGGTGCATCGTCACCGTCGATATCACTGATCGCAATCGACCCAGTGGCAGTCACAGGCGCATCGCCCACATCACCCTCGGTCACTGAGCCGATAAAGCTACCGGTCACTTCAGGGGCATCCTCGCTGCCAGTAATGGTGATCTCGATATCTTGTTGCGTGTTATCGCTGGCGGTGAGGGTGATAGTGTCGGTAATTTGATCGCCAGCGTCCAAGTTTTGTACGGAAGACTGATCGAGGGTATAGGTCCAATCGCCATTGACCAGCTCTAGCGAGCCATAGGTGCCCGCTTCAGTGGTATTGGCAAAAGTCGGTGCATCGCCGTCATCCACATCACTGATTGAAAGTGTGCCACTTGCAGTGACGGCGGCATCGCCCACGTCACCTTCGGTCACTGAGCCAGTAAAGCTACCGGTGACTTCAGGGGCATCCTCGCTACCGGTAATGGTGATCACGATATCTTGTTGGGTGTTATCGCTGGCGGTGAGGGTGATGGTATCGGTGACCTGATCGCCGGCATCTAAATCCTGCACTG
>NZ_MEBQ01000029.1:0-1057 GCF_001722105.1 Salinivibrio sp. SS3
ATTGAAAGTGTGCCACTTGCAGTGACGGCGGCATCGCCCACGTCACCTTCGGTCACTGAGCCAGTAAAGCTACCGGTGACTTCAGGGGCATCCTCGCTACCGGTAATGGTGATCACGATATCTTGTTGGGTGTTATCGCTGGCGGTGAGGGTGATGGTATCGGTGACCTGATCGCCGGCATCTAAATCCTGCACTGAGCTTTGATCAAGCGTATAAGTCCAATCGCCGTTGACCAGCTCTAGTGAACCATAGGCGCCAGATTTTGATACATCCGCAAAAGTCGGCGCATCGTCGCCATCAACATCACTGATTGAAAGTGCGCCACTTGCAGTGACGTCGGCATCGCCCACGTTGCCTTCGGTCACTGAACCGACGAACTCACCGCTGACTTCTGGCGCATCCTCGCTACCGGTAATGGTGATAATAATATCTTGTTGGGTGTTATCGCTTGCGGTCAGGGTAATGGTATCGGTGACTTGATCGCCGGCATCTAAATCCTGCACGGCAGACTGATCAAGGGTGTAAGTCCAATCGCCATTGACCAGCTCTAGCGAGCCATAGGTGCCAGTCTCTGTAGTATTGGCAAAGGTTGGGCTATTGTTACCGTCGACATCACTAATCGCAAGGGTACCGGTGGCAGTCACCGCTGCATCACCTTCATTGCCTTCGGTCACTGAACCAACAAGCTCACCGCTGACGTCGGGGTCGTCATCCGTCCCAGTAATGGTGATAACAATATCTTGTTGGGTGTTATCGCTCGCAGTCAGGGTGATGGTATCGGTGACCTGATCGCCGGCATCTAAATTCTGCACGCTGGCTTGATCAAGCGTGTAAGTCCAGTTGCCATTGACTAGTTCCAGTGAACCATAAGTGCCGGATGCTGTGGTATCCGCAAAGGTTGGGCTATCGTCGCCATCAACATCACTGATCGCAATGGTGCCGGTGGCAGTCACCGCGGCATCGCCCACATCACCCTCGGTGACCGAGCCAACAAATTCACCGGTGACTTCAGGGGCATCCTCGCTACCGGTAATGGTGATCACGATATCTTGCGGAG
>NZ_MEBQ01000030.1:0-1559 GCF_001722105.1 Salinivibrio sp. SS3
CAGAGGCCGGAATGCGATTTGTGACCACCAGTAACTAAGGGATTCGGGGACGAACTCTTGGCGACAGAGATCACAGAGATGATGGTGTTTTACTGAAAAGTGGCTCTCAACTTGTAAAACATACCTTAAAACAGACGGTTACCGCGCCCAGGGGAGCGACACCTCCGGGCGGTAGCGTACCCAGGGAAAACGCATGAAGATCCGCGGCATGCCTGGGCTAGCCAGGGAAAACGCATGAAGATCCGCGGCATGCCTGGGCTAGCGATTTAATGACTTAGTTGTCAATTAAGGCTGAAAATCGTGCGTTGAACCATGTTTATTAATTAAAATGAGTGAAAATAAAGGATCAATTTGTTGATCATTTTCAGTGCGATTTAATGGTCTCCTAATGTTTAGGAGATTAAAAATGACAGAAGAAAAAAGTCCATTTATGCATTTCGTTTCCATCAAAGATATTCGCCAAGAAGGAAAAGTTGAACATACGTTATCAGATATTATTTTGATAACGATCTGTGCGGTTCTTTCTGGCCATGATACCTGGAAAGGCATTAGTGATTATGGCCGTAAGCAGCGCGATTTCTTATTACGTTTTGGCTTTTCAGGTAAAACGTCACCGTCGGCAGATACGATCGCAAGAGTGATGGGAACCATCAGTCCAAAGGCATTACAAAAAGCTTTTATAGAATGGATGAAATCGTGTCATGAATTAACGGATGGCGAAGTGGTTGCCATTGATGGAAAAACACTAAGGGGCTCATATAATCGAGCAACAGACCAAGCGGCTATTCATATGGTTAATGCGTTCGCAACCGCAAATGGTGTATGCCTCGGACAGTCGAAAGTAGACAGTAAGACGAACGAGATCACTGCCATCCCTAAGTTGCTGGAACTGCTTGATATTTCAGGTTGTTTGATTACCATAGATGCTATGGGTTGTCAGCACAAAATTGCACAGAAAATCATCGATAAAAATGCTGATTATTTGCTTGCCGTTAAAGGAAATCAAGGCAAGTTAGATAAAGCGTTTGATAATTATTACCGCCCGGCAATGCTTCAAAAATTTGATGGTGATAGCTACGCATCACAAGAGAAATCGCATGGGCGTTTAGAAACACGATGTGCACTGATTAATACCGATTTAAGTGTATTAGGTGATTTGGCTTACGATTGGCCTGAATTAAAAACGATGGGCATCATGGTGAGTGTTCGACAAGAAGGAAAACACGCCGAAGAGTCTGATATTTCGGTGCGCTATTATATAAGCTCAAAAGCACTGACAGCGAAAGAGCTTCATGATGCCACGCGCTCACACTGGTTAATTGAATCAATGCACTGGCAACTTGATGTTGGATTAAAAGAAGATGCTTGCCGAATAAGAGTCGATGACCGAGCGGAAGTTTTTGCACGAATAAGGCAAATGGTTTTGAATTTATTAAAGCAAGAGAAGAGTTTCAAAGCCGGGATTCAACGCAAGCGAATGATGTGCGCGATGGACCAAGAGTACCTCGCGACCGTGCTAGGAAGCCTTTCGTGACGCGGATGTTCATGCGTTTTCCGTG
>NZ_MEBQ01000031.1:0-10456 GCF_001722105.1 Salinivibrio sp. SS3
TTCTGCTCCCACTGCTCTTCACCGTTCAATGCACCCAGTGCAGAACCTTGAATAACTGGGCAGTCGTCACCTGGGAAGTCATACTCTGAAAGTAGCTCACGAACTTCCATTTCAACCAGCTCAAGCAGCTCTTCGTCATCAACCATGTCACATTTGTTCATGAACACGATGATGTTTGGAATACCAACCTGACGGCCAAGTAGGATGTGCTCACGCGTCTGTGGCATTGGGCCATCAGTTGCCGCAACAACCAAGATACCACCGTCCATCTGCGCCGCACCGGTGATCATGTTTTTCACATAGTCAGCGTGTCCTGGGCAGTCAACGTGTGCGTAGTGGCGAGTCGGTGTATCGTACTCAACGTGAGACGTTGCGATGGTGATACCACGATCACGCTCTTCTGGTGCGTTATCGATTGACGCGAAATCACGCGCTGCACCGCCGTGTACTTTTGCAAGTACCGTACAGATAGCTGCGGTCAGCGTCGTTTTACCATGGTCAACGTGGCCAATAGTACCAACGTTAACGTGCGTTTTCGTACGTTCAAATTTTTCTTTAGACATGACAGTCCCTCTAAGCACGGTATTTCGGTGGCATTACGACCACACAACCAACAATCAGGTTTGTTGAGTATATATCAAACGGCTTGAAGTTACCTTGGAGAGGATGGTGCTGATAGGCAGATTTGAACTGCCGACCTCACCCTTACCAAGGGTGCGCTCTACCGACTGAGCTATATCAGCACTCTAAAAAGAGTGGAGCGGGCAGCGGGAATCGAACCCGCATCATCAGCTTGGAAGGCTGAGGTAATAGCCATTATACGATGCCCGCAATCGTTACTCGTAGAGCTATTCAAACAATTTGAAAATGGTGGTGGAAGAAGGATTCGAACCTTCGAAGGCTGAGCCGTCAGATTTACAGTCTGATCCCTTTGACCGCTCGGGAATTCCACCTAAATTTTGGTGCCGGCTGCCGGAATCGAACTGGCGACCTACTGATTACAAGTCAGTTGCTCTACCAACTGAGCTAAGCCGGCGACAAGTGCTGCGCATTCTATGCCATGGATTTGAGGGGTGCAATAGGGAATTTTAAAAAAATGGGTGATTTTTTCGTCTTTTGCGTATTTTCTCGCGTGATTGTTGCGAAAATAACCAACCGGGTCACTTAACGCCGATCGTCGGCGCTTTTCCTTCCCTGTCGTTTGCGGTATCGTCACCCTCTTTACTGGCTTAAGGCACATGGATCATGAATGCAACGCTAACGCCTTATTTGTCGTTCGAGCGTCAACAATGGGCTGAACTGAGGGATGCAGTGCCCATGACGCTCACAGAAGATGACATTGACCGCTTGCGCGGCCTTAACGAGCATTTGTCGATGGATGAGGTCCGCGATATTTATCTTCCTCTATCCCGGCTGCTTAATCTCTATGTAAAAGCGCGTAAAAGCCGGACGGAAGTGCTAGACGAGTTTTTATCCCAACCGGTATCAAATCATGTGCCTTATGTTATTGGCATTGCGGGCAGCGTCGCCGTGGGGAAAAGTACCACCGCACGCCTTTTAAAAGCCTTGCTGACACGATGGCCTGACCATCCCAAAGTGGCGCTGGTCACTACGGATGGCTTTTTGTATCCAAACGCCGAACTTGAGTCGCGTGGCATCATGCATAAGAAAGGGTTTCCGCAATCTTATGACATGCGCAAACTGGTTGAGTTTGTGGCTGACGTCAAATCAGGAAAAGACTGTGTCACCGCGCCGATTTATTCTCACCTGGTTTACGACATCACCTCTGACGTGCAAAACGTAGAGAAACCCGACATCTTGATCCTCGAAGGGCTCAATGTGCTGCAAAGTGGTATGGATTACCCGCACGACCCCCATCATGTGTTTATTTCCGACTTTCTCGACTTTTCTATCTATGTCGACGCCGAACCAGACTTGCTAAAGCATTGGTATATCGAGCGCTTTATGAAATTCCGCCGAGGTGCCTTTCTCGACCCACAAGCCTACTTTCATCACTACACGCGGTTATCGGTGGACGAAGCCACTCAAAAAGCCGCGACCATCTGGGATGAGATTAACGGGAAAAACTTATCGGAGAACATTCTACCGACCCGTGAGCGCGCCAGCTTAATCTTAGAAAAAGGTGCCAACCACTCCGTTCAACATATCCGTGTGCGCAAATAGTGCTTGCGAGAGCAGGGTTAGTCATCGCGTCTTAGAGAGATCTCTCCACCCAAATAAGGCGTGATGTCACCCTCAACGTCAAGCAATAAGGCACCGTGTTCATCAATACCGCGCTCAATACCACGGACTTCTCGATCGCCCATCAGTAGTTTAACAGGGCGGTCGATAAAGTTATCCAACTTAGGCCAGTCGGCCATGATGCTCGATAGCCCATGTTGCTCATAGTCAATCAGTGCGTCTTTTAAACGCGCAATCAAGGTTGCCGCCAATGTATTACGTGATGGCATGGGATGGCAGGCCTCCGCTAAACGCGCCCAAGGCTGGTCAATGTTTTGATTCAAATGTGCCCCCATGCCAATATTTAACCCCATGCCAATCACAAGGTGAGCCGCATCACCGGTTTGCCCCGTCATTTCCACTAAGATGCCAGCGAGCTTTTTATCTTGGTAGTACAAGTCATTGGGCCATTTCACCTTCACACCTGGCGCGCCTAGTTCATGGAGTGCTTTGGTGATCGCCACACCAACCACTAGGCTCAGCCCCATCGCCGCCGCAGGGCCGGCATCTAAACGCCAATACATCGACAAATACAAGTTACTGCCAAAAGGCGACTCCCACGCGCGACCACGGCGACCCCTTCCTTGCTGCTGATATTCAGCTAGGCAAACGCTGCCTGACGCAAGTTGTCCCACACGTTCCATCAAGTACTGATTGGTCGAATCAATGACCGGGATCGCGGATAAAGCGGGCACGTCGGTATGCTCACGGAGCCAGACGTCATCCAGCAGTTCTATCGGTTGTGATAAGCAATAGCCTTTGCCCTGCACCCGGTAAATATCCAGCCCCCACGATTGCAACACTTTAATGTGTTTGCTGATAGCGGCTCGGCTCATGCCTAGCGCATCGCCTAGCACCTCGCCAGAGTGGAATTCACCATCAGATAAACGGTCTATAAGAGTCAGTCTAGCGTTATGTGCACTACTCATTGTGCCTCCAAGCTGGTTTCACCCGTGGCACCCATAAAGCGCACCTCATGGTGCAAGGTCACACCAAACCGCGACTTGACGTCGTCGACCACCTGCTTGGCTAATTGAATGACGTCTTGGCTGCTTGCCTGATTAGCGTTCGTCAGCACCAGGGCTTGTTTAGGATGCACACGCGCTCCTCCCACTTGCTTGCCTTTTAAACCACACTGGTCAATCAGCCAGCCTGCGGCGAGCTTCTTTTTTCCCTCTCCGGCAGCGTACATGGGCATCTCGGGATAACGGGCCTGCAAGGCTTGCGCCTGGTGTGCATCAAGCACCGGGTTTTTGAAAAAGCTGCCCGCATTGCCACACTCTCGGGGATCCGGGAGCTTGGCTTGGCGGATCGCACAGACCGCCTCAAAAATGGTTTGCGCTGATACCTGCTCTGGATCGAGATCCGCTAACGCACCATACTTGAGCACGGGCTGCCACGCTTTCGCTAATCGAAACCCCACTTGTGTGATCACCCACCCTGTCATCACGTCGGTTTTAAATATCGAATCGCGATAACCAAATTGACAGGCATCTCGGGTCAGACGACGTGTTTGCTGAGTCAATGGATTGACGATATCGACATACGCGCAGCGCTCGCAAAACTCGACACCGTAAGCACCAATGTTTTGAATCGGTGCGGCGCCGACACAGCCAGGAATAAGCGCGAGGTTTTCCAGCCCGGGCAAACCATTATCAATGCTCCAAGCGACTAAGTTATGCCAGGATTCTCCAGCCCCCACGTGCAATATCCAGTGGTCGCTCTCGTCATCGACTGACACACCGTTCAGGCGATTAAGCACCACCACGCCCTGAAAGTCTTGGCAAAAAAGCAGATTACTCCCCTCTCCCACCACTAACTTAGGAAGCGCTAGGTCGTCAGCGTGCTGCCAAATAGCATATAAATCCTCCACCGTATGCGCTTCCACGATCGCATGAGCGTGGGCGGGGAGACCAAAGGTGTGATGGGGTGTCAAAGACACATCAGATAACCACTTCATCAATGCATTACGCTGTCAGAAAAAATCATGGATAGGTATACTACCTGTCCTGCTCGTATTGCGCATCTATTAGGCTATGGATCATTACCACATTCACCCACTCGAGCCGTTACGGTTTCCTCTCGTGGCGCGATTTTATAAAACCTACTATCCACCGGGTAAACCGAAAAAGGATGAACATATCTGGGTGGTGGATGGGCCCAGCGGTTTATGTGGCGCGGTGCGCTTTCAGCCGCGTCAAGACTACCAACTGCTCACTGGCATGCTGCTGCATCCGCACTTGCGCGGGACGGGGTTAAGCCATCAACTGCTCGACGCCGTCCAGCCCGTATTGGCGCAGCGTCCAAGCTTTTGCTTGGCATTTCGACCATTGACCGCCTTATACGCGCAACACGGTTTCAGCAGTGTGGATACACAAGCCCTGCCAGAGGAATTGGCGGCGCGATACCAGAGCTACTGTCATAGCGGTAAAGACTTAGTCGCGATGAAATACACACCTAAAGCGTGATATTTACAACAAAGCCACGCGCAGTGATCCATGACTTGATCTAATTTCTGGTATAATTCAGGGTTTAGCATCAAACCGCTCGACTCTGGCCGTCGAACTACAAGAGGTAACAATGGATTCAGCGAACGCAAACCGGCAGCTTATCGACCGCCTGCCCACCATTGCGCACCAGCCAGACAATCTCGAAACCTTATTAGATGCCGTCTCGTTTAGAGAGCGCTTGCTCTGTGAAATAAAAAAGGCGAAATCCAGGATTTACCTCGTCGCCTTGTATCTGCAGGATGATGAGGCTGGACGTAGCGTGCTTGATGCGCTTTATGAAGCGAAGCAGGCCAATCCTGATCTTGATATCAAGGTATTAGTCGACTGGCATCGTGCACAACGAGGGCTGATCGGTGCTGAGCAGTCTGATGGCAATGCAGGATTATATCGCGCCTATGCCGAGCGTTACCCGCATAAAATAGAGGTACTCGGCGTACCAGTCAGAAACCGAGAGGTGTTTGGCGTCCTGCACCTAAAAGGCTTTGTGTTTGATGATACAGTGCTTTACAGCGGCGCTAGCTTAAACGATGTTTATTTAGCGCAACATAATAGATATCGATACGACCGCTATCATGTGCTCAACAATAAAGCGCTCGCCGACACCATGGCAGACTTTATTGTTAATACCCTGACAGCAGATAGTGCGGTCAACTGCCTCACCTCGCCAGACCGACCCAATAGCAAAGCACTTAAGCCTAGCATTCGTGAGTTTCGCACCCAGCTACAGCGTGCGAGCTATCGCTACGATGATGAGCCTCTCCGCGAGGATCAAGTCGGGCTAACCCCTATGGTCGGACTGGGTAAGCGTAAGAACAAGCTCAACCGCTATATCTGCCACCTAATTGCGAGCGCGCAAAAAGAGTTGGTGATTTGCACTCCTTATTTTAATCCGCCACGCAGTGTCGTCAGAGAAATTCGTCGTGCACTACGCCGAGGCGTGACGGTGAGCATCATTGTTGGCGATAAAACCGCCAATGACTTTTACTCGCCGCCAGAGGCACCGTTTAAGACCATTTCGGCACTCCCCTATCTGTATGAAGTCAACCTGCGCCACTTTGCACGTCGTAACGAAGCGGCGATTGCCAAACGCCAGTTAAACATCCATATTTGGAAACATGATGACAACAGTTTTCACTTAAAGGGAATTTGGGTCGATCGCCAATACATGTTGCTGACAGGTAATAACCTGAATCCGCGCGCATGGAAGCTAGACTTAGAAAACGCCATCTTGATTCATGATAAGCATCAGCAACTCGAAGCGCAGAAACAGAAAGAAGTCGACAAGATTCTGGCACACACTCAGTTGGTCGGCAGCTATAAACAGATAGAAAAAATGGAAGACTATCCCGCCCCGGTCAAGCGTCTGCTCAAACGGATAAAACGGGTTAAGGCCGATCATTTACTCAATCAGATACTCTAGGTGATGATGCAATGAAACAAGCCAAAATTGCCGCGATTGATGTGGATGCGCAATGCACCTTCACGCCGCTTTGTCCTGATGAATTGCCTGTGCCAGAGGGCGACACCATCGGGCCGGCTCTGAACCAGCAGGCGGCGTTGGCTGATTTACGCATACTGACCAAAGATGCACATCCTACTAATGCGGTCTGGGTCGTCGACGATCCCGCGGATATGTTTCAATCGTTGCCACACAAAAACGCTGACCTTACTTGGGTCAAGCATGCTGTGCCCGGCACCAAAGGATTTGAAACTATCGACGGCTTGCCTCCCGTTACCGATTACGACTATGTGGTTTGGAAAGGCATCGAGCCTGACCTTCATCCCTACGGTGCGTGCTTTCATGATATTGAAGAGAAACTCAGTACGGGCTTGATTGAGTGGCTACACAGCCAAGCCGTAGAAACCGTGATTGTCGGTGGCTTGGCAACTGATTACTGCGTCAAAACCACGGCTATCCAATTGAAAAAGCGCGGCCGTTTTGACGTCATTGTTAACCTCGCAGCATGTCGCGGCATTGACCCCAGCACGGTATCATCTGCTTGTGACGAAATGGTCGCTGTCGGCATTCGGCTCGTAGATAGCCAAATCGCATTAAGCTGCTTACTTCCGCGTTAATTCGTATCGCAGTGAATCAACGATTTCTACTGCGATCTTACTCGCTGTTCTAGCGAAACCTACTGCCTACATACATCAATAAATATGAGTCTTTAGACATAAAAACACTTTGACTCACAAGATTGCTAGGCTTATTGAGCGCTATCCTCTAATGTCCTGTTAACTATTTTCACAATAAAAAATAAGTTTGGAGGATAGCATGCTCAAACCTACCGCACTGGGTCTCCTGATCGGCGCGTCATTATGTAGCACCGCTTGGGCGATACCTGCATCGCAGCTTGATGCACTCGGAAACGGGCTCGATGTCCAATACCAAGTGCTTGATAATAAGCAAGATGACTGGCGTTCATTTACTGGTAACGTGGCGTTTACTAACCAAAGTACTCAGACGCTACCTAAAACGGGCTGGACGATTTATTTCAGTCACATCCGCATGATCAACTCGATCGACACCGATCAACTTAAAGTCTCACACGTCAACGGCGATCTCTTCAAACTCGAGCCGACTGACAGCTTTGTCCCGCTCGCCCCCGGTGATCAATTAGTCGTCGGCTTTAATGCCTCTGACTGGCAAGTGGCTAAATCCGATATTATGCCGAATTGGTATTTAGCCTCCGACGATGAAACTGGCACGCATACCGCGTTGATTACCAGCACCAGTAACCACAAAAATGGCCAAGTGCCCACCAAGCCGGATGATGAACTCACCTTTGTCGGTGACTTTGACACGCCCGCAAAGTGGAAGCGCTACGGCGGCGCATTGACTGACCACTATGACCCGTTCACGGCCGAACAGCGTTATGCGCGCAATGCCGATCTTTCCTTGGTCGATACCCAAGGACACGTGCTACCCACGCCGGCCAATCGCATTGAGAAAAATGGCCATGTCACTCTCGATAGCGAGTGGACCGTGGTCTACGACAACGGCTATCAAGCACAAGCACAATGGCTTGCCGATCAGCTTGGCATTTCAGCCACCGACTGGGCACCCACTAAGCAAAAAGTCATTCATGTGGGATGGGGAAAAGTCACCCTTAATGGAAGCGACCAGTGGCATGAAGCTTATCGCTTAGATGTACAACCTGAGCAGCAGCGTATTGACATCGATGCCCCTGATCAAGCGGGAGCCCTATATGCCGCGCAAAGCTTGCTGCAACTTAAAACCGGCGACACACTCAAGGCGGTATCGCTAACTGATGCACCCCGCTTTGCTTACCGAGGCCTGTCTGTCGATGCCGCACGAAACTTCCGTAGTAAAGAAGCCATCTTTAAATTACTCGATCAGATGGCCGCACTGAGACTCAACAAACTGCATCTACGCCTCAGTGATGATGAAGCATGGCGCATTGAGATCCCAGCCCTTCCTGAACTGGCGGACGTCGGTAGCAAACGCTGTCATGACTTGTCAGAGACCAACTGCGTGCTGCCCTTCTTAGGCGCAGGGCCTGACGGCACAGAAGCATCCAATGGGTACTACACCACGGACGATTATCAAGCGATCTTGCGTAAGGCAGAGGCACTCAATATCACCGTCATTCCAGAAGTGGATATGCCAGGTCACGCGCACGCGGCCATTAAAGCGATGGAAGCGCGTTATCACAAGTTCATGGCACAAGGCGATGAAGCCAAAGCGAAGGAATATTTGCTCACGGACTTTGAAGACGACACCCAATACCTCTCTGTGCAAATGTTCACCGACAATGCGATGAATGTTTGCATGGAATCCAGTTATCGCTTTGTCGATACGGTGGTTAACGCGTTAGTCGACGTTCATCGAGACATACAGCCACTCGATACATTCCACTTTGGCGGTGATGAAATTGCCGGAGCTTGGAAAGCGTCGCCCGTCTGTCAGGCCTTTATTGCAGACAACGATGCAGGTGTGAACAGTGTCGACGATCTGAGTCAGTACTTTGTCGAGCGTATTTCGCACATTACCCAACGTCATCAGCTCGATCTCGGTGGTTGGGAAGATGGCCTCATGCACAACAACAACGTCTATCCACGTGCACAACTTGCCAATGAACACGTCTATGGCAACGCGTGGCAAAATATCTGGGAGTGGGGCGTTGCCGATCGCGCCTATAATCTCGCTAACAATGGTTATGGCGTTATCTATAACCAAGCCACACACCTCTATTTTGACCATCCCTATGAGCCAGATCCAAGTGAACGTGGCTATTATTGGGCACCCCGTTTTACCGACACCCGTAAGACGTTTAGCTTTATGCCCGATGACCTCTACGCTAACGCAGATGAAAAACGTAATGGCGCACCTATTACCAAACAAGAGGTATTAGACGCTGCAACCGTGAAAACTCTGACGCGTCCAGAAAATGTGCTCGGTTTACAGGCATCTATTTGGAGTGAAACCATTCGCTCTGATGGCCAATTTGAATCAATGACCTTCCCTCGTCTCTTTGCCATGGCTGAGCGAGCTTGGCACCGTGCTGAGTGGGAAGCAAGCACTCAAACCGGGCAAGAGGCAGATCAAACCAAACGCAAACTGGATTACAACCTCTTTGCTAATCAGCTAGCGAACTACTGGTTCCCCCAACTTGAGCAACAGGGTGTTGGCTTCCGCTTACCGGTTCCGGGTGGGGTGATAGAAAGTGGTACATTGAAAGCGAACTCGCCATTCCCTGGACTCACCATTGAGTACTCAACCGATAATGGTGCAAGCTGGCAGGCCTATGATGCGGATAACGCCCCTCATGTCAGTGCCCCAGTACAGCTACGTACCATTTCAGGAGAGCGTGTGAGCCGAATCAGTCAAATTCAATAATCGAGCGATTACACAGCTAAAAAGACAACGCCCCGTCGACAAGACGGGGCTTTTTATTGGATCTTGGGTAGGTAGAAAATGAAATGATATCTACTTGGCAGGCAGTTTAAAGCAAAGCATAAAGGGCCTATTAGCCTTCCAAAGACAAAAAGCCCCGACCATAAGGTCAGGGCTCTGTATTTTCTTATCAAAGTCTTACGCAAATCTGCTTTGATGCTTAAATTTTTGCTAACTAAAGCCTAACAGTAAGCTCTAATTAGGTTATCTTGTTTGATGCGATGAGGATGTTGAATCGAGACGCGTGATATCTTGCTATAAATAAAAAAAAGCCCCGACCGTCAGGTCAGGGCTTGGTATTTTCTTATCAAAGTCTTACGCATATCTGCTTTGATAATTAAATTGTTACTAACTAAAGCCTAACAGTAAGCTCTGATTAGATAATCAAAGCCTGGCGATGTCCTACTCTCACATGGGGAGACCCCACACTACCATCGGCGCTGCTTCGTTTCACTACTGAGTTCGGCATGGAGTCAGGTGGGTCCAAAGCGCTATGGTCGCCAAGCAAAATTTGGTGTGTCTTCACTTTTCAGTCAAAACACAAATCTAGAAAGCTGTTCGTTCTCGCCACAATCAACTGGCTTTATTTTAAGTCCAACCCAAAACCGCTTGGGTGTTGTATGGTTAAGCCTCACGGGCCATTAGTACAGGTTAGCTCAACGCCTCACAGCGCTTACACACCCTGCCTATCAACGTTCTAGTCTAGAACAACCCTTTAGAGAGCTCGAGGCTCTAGGGATGACTCATCTCGGGGCCACCTTTCACGTTGACGACGAACAGAGCGGCG
>NZ_MEBQ01000032.1:0-922 GCF_001722105.1 Salinivibrio sp. SS3
ACATCGATGGCTCAAATGCTTCTTACCAGCTCACCATCGCTTTTCGCAGGTTAGTACGTCCTTCATCGCCTCTGACTGCCAAGGCATCCACCGTCTACGCTTAATCACTTAACCATACAACCCCAAGAGGTTTTATTTACGTCGAGACTGTCTTAAAAAGAAATCTGCGTCGCAAAACCACTGAGTGTTGAATCATCAACCAATTAAGGTTTTGTTTTTGCCGGACTCAAAATAGAGACTTTGCTTATTACTAAGACAAAGCCCAAGCACACTTGATTGTGTGAGTGACATTTCTGTCACTGATTGAGAACTTTACTGTCATTCTTAAAGAATGACTTGTCAGCTTTCCAGATTGTTAAAGAGCATGTGAATCTATCAATACGATAAACCACTTTTTAAAGACACTTATCATCATAAATGCGCTTAAAAAGTGGTGGAGCTAAGCAGGATCGAACTGCTGACCTCCTGCGTGCAAGGCAGGCGCTCTCCCAGCTGAGCTATAGCCCCATCATAAATTCCTTAGACAGACTTCTTGAAGAAGTCCACTTCGCTTAGCCGAGTCAGATTTGAAGCGAGACGCGCAGTGTGCGTTGGCACATGAGCACCGCAGCTATCAAAGATGACGCAGGGTAAGTAGAAGTGGTGGGTCTGAGTGGACTTGAACCACCGACCTCACCCTTATCAGGGGTGCGCTCTAACCAGCTGAGCTACAGACCCATCTAAGGTACGAGCCTTTCACTAAGGCATTCGTATCTCTTTGACTTTCAACCTATACAATCTGTGTGAGCACTCGCAACAATAGCGTCAGTAAGGAGGTGATCCAGCCCCAGGTTCCCCTAGGGCTACCTTGTTACGACTTCACCCCAGTCATGAACCACACCGTGGTAAACCCCTCCCGAAGGTTAAGCTATCTACCTCTGGC
>NZ_MEBQ01000033.1:0-94936 GCF_001722105.1 Salinivibrio sp. SS3
GACCGAGCGGAAGTTTTTGCACGAATAAGGCAAATGGTTTTGAATTTATTAAAGCAAGAGAAGAGTTTCAAAGCCGGGATTCAACGCAAGCGAATGATGTGCGCGATGGACCAAGAGTACCTCGCGACCGTGCTAGGAAGCCTTTCGTGACGCGGATGTTCATGCGTTTTCCGTGCTAGCCCGCTTTATTTGAGTCATTTATTTGGCCAAGAAGGGCCCGTGCGTTTTGGTCAATTGATGACGTATGCGTGCGTGTTGGTGGTGATCATCACGCCGCTATTGCTCCGCGCGACATCTGGACATACTGAGACGATGGCGTTGGCCTATGCAGGACTCTTATTTGTGCTGGGGTATGGTCTTGTGATGTTGGTACCTACGATTCCCGTTCACTTTTTAGCGTGGTTTTTTCTTTCCGCTGGCGAGGTGTTGGTCCTCACCAAAGAAGGCGTATATCTTGCCAACAACTCACCGGCGAGTCATCGCGGTCGTATTCAAGGGGTATTGATCACGTTGCGTAGCTTATTGCTGATGCCAAGCTTTGTATTGATTGGCTATGTCATCGACACGTTCGGTTATTCAGTGACTTGGTCGCTTGTTATCGCTATGGCTATGTGTGCCAGCATCGGTATGTTTTTATTGTCGATGCGCAAGAAAACACGTCTCGCAGCGACGTCGTCATAAGATTGATGGCTTTGTGACTCACGCTGACTCATCATCCATGCGGTTAAAGGTAGGTTAATATGGAGAGCCGCTTTGATAAGTTTATTCCCCATCACCCTTAACTTGGGAAATAGATAGCCCGTATGTTAGAAATCATTACCGCGCCAGATCCAAGGCTGGCCATAAAAGCAGAGCCAGTCACGGATATTACCGCCGTACAGACGTTGATTGATGATATGCTTGAGACGTTGTATGCCACTGACAACGGTATTGGATTGGCTGCCACGCAAGTGGGTCGTAAAGAGGCGATTGTCGTCATCGATATTTCTGAACGCCGGGATGACCCTTTAGTGCTCATTAATCCGGTGGTTGTATCTGGCGTTGACAAAGCCATTGGTCAGGAGGGTTGTTTATCCGTGCCCGGCTATTATGCAGATGTCGAGCGATACTCGTCTGTTGTGGTGTCGGCCCTTGATCGCAATGGTCAATCGATCACGATAGAGCGCGATGATTTTCTTGCCATTGTTATGCAGCACGAAATCGACCACTTATCTGGAAACCTTTTTATCGATTATCTCTCGCCATTAAAACGACAAATGGCCTTAAAAAAGGTGAAGAAGTATTTAAAACAGAGCGCTTAGTAGAATCTTAAACTTACATGGATGTAAGAACAAACGATGAATATTGGTATTTATGTGTATGAGCACGCAGAGGTGCTCGATTTTGCCGGACCTTTTGAAGTATTTAGCACCGCAAAACGTTTGAGCGCGGAAAGTTGGCAGGTTGGACTGATTGCTGAACAAGACTCACCTTTGCTCGCGCGCGGCGGTTTGCGTGTCGTGCCGGATTATCATCTCGCCAACCATCCCACACTGGATGTGCTGCTGGTTGTCGGCGGCGTTCACCATGAGCAAGTCACCAACCCGTCGGTGATCGATTGGGTGAAGCAACAAGATGCGATCACTCAATGTACGGCCTCTGTCTGTACGGGGGCGTTCATACTCGCAGAGGCCGGACTATTCGATGGTCGAAAAGTGATCACGCATTGGGAAGATATGGACGACCTCAGCCGTGCTTATCCGCCATTAAGCGTGGTATCAGGTAAGCGCTGGGTGAGGGATGGAAAATATCTTACCTCCGCGGGCATTTCTGCGGGTATTGATGTGAGTTTGCAGCTGGTGGCTGATCTGCACAGCGAAGATTTAGCCTTGCGCGTTGCCAAGCAAATGGATTACCACTGGCAGCGAAACGAGTAATATGCAGTCTGGATAAGGTACGTAGCGCGATAATAATCAATGTATGCGCTGATAGAATAGGAATTGAACATGTTCCCAGCCACATGGCGCTCCAAGCGTTTGTGTTTTAGTGTGTTTGAATACAGTGATGCAAAGCGCGTTAAAGCGCTGTTTGAGCAAAATCAGCATCTGCAATATCAAGATCCCACGTTTAAACCTTGGTCGTTATCCACCTACCAATCATTAATTGCCGACAGTGCGGAGAAAAAGGCGCCCGACGTAGAAGAAGCCTTTTACCTTCGTCGCATTCAGACCCATGACGATAAAGATATTGGCTATCTACAAATCTCGCTCAATGCGCCCGATGCACAGAGTGTTTGGCTGCCCATGCTCACTATTTCTCCACGATATCAAAAGCATGGCTATGGCAGCGAAGCGGTTGCGAGCGTGATTGACACCGTGCAAGCTTATGGGGATTATCGACGCATGGGTGTGAATGTTTACGCCGAAAACATTCGCGCGTTTCGATTCTGGTATCAGCAAGGGTTCTGTCGTATTTCCCATTTTGAACCCGAGCAAGATGAAGGACGAGATTACCACTGCTTGGTGCTCTATCGCGATTTAGACGTGAGGGCATCATCACGGTAGTGAACAGGGAAAGTGACTGAGTCATATAGGAAAGCAAAATGATAAAAACACCGAAAAAACGTCTGTTACTGACGCGTGTCGCACTGAGTGTTGTACTCGGCATGGGGCTTAGCGTTTCATCAACTACGGTGCAGGCGGCTGAGGCCGCACAGGTTCAGGTGCAGCGCGAATCAGGTCTGCATCTGCAAGATTTTGATCGATCGGTTCGTCCACAAGATGACTTGTTCCGTCACGTGAACGGCACTTGGTACGACCAAACCCAAATCCCCAGTGATATGTCCAGCTATGGTGCGTTCCGTATTTTAGCTGAAGAGAATGAAAAGCGTCTGAAAGGCATCATTGATGAGCTGGTGGCGCGTGATGATCTCAAGCCTGGCTCCAATGAGCAAAAGCTGCGTGATTTTTATCTTAGCTATATGGACAAAGACAAAATTGATGCCTTGGGGGTCACGCCAATCAAACCTGAGCTTGATCGTATTGCGGTGATTGCCTCGAAGCCTGCGTTGATTTACGCGATGGCCGACTTGCGACGAGTTGGCGTTGGGATCCCGTTTAGTTTTTATGCATGGGCCGATGCGAAAAACCCTGACTATAACGCTCTATATCTGAGCCAAAGTGGGTTGGGCCTGCCGGATAGAGACTATTATTTCCGAGACACCGAGGACGCTGAGCGTATCCGCACCGCGTATAAAAGTTATCTCGAAGATATGCTGCGCTTAGCGGGCTATGATCAGGCCAAACAACGCGCAGATCGGATTTATCAGCTGGAAAAAACACTGGCAGAGCATCATTGGACACGCGCTAAACGCCGTGATGCCCAAGCAACCTATAACAAAATGAGTCTTGGATCGCTTAATCAAGCCATGGGCGGGTTTGATTATGCTCGCTTTGCCAAGCGCGCGGGTATCGACAAAGCCGATGAAGTAGTGGTGCGCATGCCGTCTTATTTTGAGGCATTAGGGCAGGTGTTTGAGCAAACCAGCCTGCAAGCGTGGCAAGATTATCTCACCATTCGCACGCTCAATGCCTTTGCGCCGCGCCTTAACCATGAGTTGGTTGAACGTCAATTTGCGTTCTATTCCAAAACCCTCAACGGCATTCCTGAGCAGCGTGACCGCTGGAAACGGGGCGTGCAAGCCACCGAAGGGGTGCTGGGTGAAGCGCTTGGCCAAGAATATGTCGCCCGCTACTTCCCACCGCAAGCCAAAGCACGTATGGAAACCATGATTGATAACCTGCGTGCCGCGTTTAGAGACTCGATTGAATCATTAGCGTGGATGAGCGATGAAACCAAAGCGAAAGCATTGGATAAGTTGAGTAAATTCACGCCCAAAATCGGCTATCCAGAGCAATGGGAAGATTACAGTGCGCTGACCATCAACGCCGATGACTTGATTGGCAACAGCAAACGTGCCGCTCGCTGGGGCTATCAAGATATGCTGTCGCGGATTGGTGCGCCAGTTGATCGCAAAGAGTGGGGCATGACGCCACAAACGGTTAACGCCTATTACAGCCCAACTGCTAACGAGATTGTGTTTCCTGCCGGGATCTTACAACCGCCGTTTTTTGATATGAATGCGGACGATGCAGTGAACTATGGCGGTATCGGCGCGGTGATTGGTCATGAAATGGGGCACGGTTTTGATGATCAGGGCTCGCGTTATGATGGCGATGGCAACCTATCCAATTGGTGGACGGATGAGGATCGCGCGCGCTTTGATGCACGCACCCAAAAGCTGGCCGAGCAATTTAGCCAGTTTGAGCCATTGCCGGGCTTGTTCATTGACGGCAAGGTGTCCTTGGGGGAAAACATTGGTGATTTAGTCGGCTTGACCACCGCCTTCCGCGCCTACCAAAAGTCGTTGCATGGTGAATCGTCTCTAGTGATGGACGGTTATACCGGCGAGCAACGATTCTTCCTCAGTTGGGGACAGATTTGGAAAATGAAGATGCGTGAAGATGCCCTGCGTGAGCGCGTATCGCTGGGGCCGCATGCGCCACCACAATATCGCGTGCTTGGTGCGCCCCGCAATGTCCCTGCGTTCTATGAAGCCTTTGATATTAAAGAAGGTGACGGTATGTATTTACCCGAAGATCAGCGGGTGAATATCTGGTAATCTCTGATGCCGCCTCCAAGGCGGCATTTTTATAGATTTTGGTACTGTCCGTCACGCGAATCGATGCAAGGAGGCCCAAGTGCTAAGCACGCCAAGGACGAGATTAGTTTTGCTTCCTCCAGATAAAGCCGACATGGTAGCGCAGTTTTATCAGCGAAATCGTGCTCACCTGTCCCCATGGGAACCCATACGTCCTGCCGCATTTTATCGCGAAGACTATTGGCATCGCGCGCTGCAAGAAGCGAACGATTTGTTTCAACAGCAGCAGGCCTTCAAGTTTGTGATTTTGCATCATGAACGGGACGATGTGATAGGGGTGTGCAATTTCACCAATGTCATTCACGGCGCCTTTCAAGCGTGCCTGTTAGGTTATGCCGCTGACAAGCATTATCAAGGGCAAGGCTACATGCACGAAGCCATCCAAGCAGGTATCCGTTTCGTCTTTGAGCAGGTTGGGTTGCATCGCGTGATGGCCAACTATCTGCCCGACAATACGCGCAGTGAGCGGCTACTTACCAAGCTGGGGTTTGAACGCGAAGGCTATGCACGCCGTTACCTCAAAATTAATGGCCGTTGGCAAGATCATGTGCTCACCGCCAAACTCAACCCTTTAATGGAAGAGTGAGTCGTTTAATAGCCAGCCGGACATTCCCTTTTATCCATTTAACTGTCAGGAGAAAAAATGAGTCAGTTTACCGAGTACAAAGTCGTTCATATTGTTGAAGGTGGTTGCGGCACCTTATTGCTGGGCTCAAGTGGCTTGCCGTTGCAACGCCTCGAAGCCGAACTCAATCAATACGCGCAAGATGGCTGGCAGGTTGTTTTTCAAGTGATCGAAAAGAAACGTTACATGCTGTTTTGGCAGCGTGAGGCCGTGATTGTCACCCTAGGTCGCTAATGCTCAAGTATCTGTCGCTTACGTTGATCCATCGTTACCAAGCTAAAGGTGGATCAAAGAAACGGTTCAATATTGAGTGTAATTTCGAGCCGAGCTGCTCGGAGTATACGCGCCAAGCGATCGAAAGATACGGCGCACTCCGAGGCTGGCAACTCGGATTGGCGCGCATTCGCCGCTGTAATAACCCCAATGCGATTGAAAAAATTCACGATGAGGTGCCTTAATGCGTTTTACCCAACCGATTGAAGCGCTGGAGGCGCAAGAAGAAGCACTGAGAAAGCAGGTGAACGGCTTGACCCAAAGCCAGAAAAAACGCTATTTTGCCGAGCAATCAAGACAGCTGAAAGATCCAGACACTTATGCGGCACTCAATTGGGCTTTCTTAGGGGGGTTCCATCATCTTTACTTGCGAAAGTACCGGTTGTTTATCGTAGAATGTACGTTATTGGTGATCGCCGTTATCGGCTTAGTGATGAGTCAGCCGTATTTCGCTCTGATTTTGGTTGGTTTAGTGCTATTTGAATTACCACAGCTTTTTTTGGCCCAAAAAATTGCCAGGCAGTACAACTACCATGTATCACGCTCAATTTATGAACACGTCCGCCACGGTGATTAACCCATGAAGCGTCGTCGGATCCGTAAACGTCATCAGCACCAGTTCTTTTTATGTCAGAAAACCTATCGGCGTGCCTTAATTGATTTGATTGAGGCTGATCCGGCAAGAATGCGTGCGCTTCGCTGTGTTCAAGCTTTAAACCTACCTCAGTGCTATATTGCTGCCGGATTTATCCGGAATCTGGTTTGGGATGCGTTGCACAAATATGCCCCGAGTGCACTCAATGATATTGATGTTGTCTTCTACGATCCTGAAGATACCAGTGCAGAACGCGAACAATATTTAGAGCAGCTACTGCAAAAAACCATGCCAGAAATGACTTGGCAGGTACGTAACCAGGCGCGAATGCACGAGAAGCACCAAGATCCCCCTTACGCGAGTACGCTAGATGCAATGCGCTTTTGGCCGGAGAAAGAAACCGCGATTGCGGTGCGCCTTGATATGAACCAACGCTGCGAAGTCATCGCCGCCTTTGGGGTTCAATCTTTGTTTGAACTCAAGCTTAGCCATAATCCTGTCCGCCCATGGCACGTTTTTCAGCAGCGCCTTGATGACAAGCAATGGCTGACACATTGGCCCAAACTCACTGTCACCACGCAGTGCTCTGTGGCGGCAAAGCCGATCCATCACGAGTAATCGTTAATAGGGTGCGCATGGGCACAGACAGTCCATGTCACCCAAGGCATACTCGTTGCTGTGTTGAACAGCCTGGATAGCTAAGCCGATGAAATACCGCATGGACGCGAGCCCGAGTGACGATGATATTACCGCCATTCGCCAACAGCTGCAGCAAAGCAATGCCCCGTTTTTAGCTGGCCTTCCTGAAGGCTCTCTTGCCGGCTATGCCTATAACGATAATGATGAACGTATCGGTGGCGTGGTGGCCAACACTTGGGGGCAATGGCTATTGATTAAATACCTTTGGGTCGATGATGCCTTCCGCCATCGCCACGTGGGGAGCCACTTATTGAGTAACTTGGAAGAGTACGCCAAGGAGATGGGTTGTAAAATGGCGTTCGTTGATACCTTAAGCTTTCAAGCCAAACCTTTCTATGAAAAGCATGGCTATCAATGCCAGATGACATTGTCGGACTATCCTGTCGATCATGCACTGCACTTTATGACCAAAAAGCTCGCTGACTAAGTCGAACGTTGAGCGGGTTAAATTCCCATTACGATAAGCAAATCACTGATTTATAGCGATAAAATCGTGATTAGGATTCCAAAAAATGGTTCGCGTTGGGTGGTTTGTCAACGGCTACGGTTGAGATCAATATACTTGCGAGTAACAGGACTAGACTCGCAAGTTTTAAGTATCGCCGTATCAAGTAACGTGGCGGGTCCGCCCCAAGGTCAAAAACGTCAACATCGCAAGTATTCAACGCTGGTGTCAGGCGAACGTATTTGAGGAGCATCATGCCCACGGTGTGCGAAACTTAGTGGTTCAGCCTGCATTACTCTCCGAGCAATAAAAAGGGAACAGTATGGCAACGACGGCGTCCAATCGATTAACCATTCGTCGTATGCGGCCGGACGATACGGAGCCGGTGCTAGATATCTGGTTAAATGCCTCACTGCAGGCGCATGATTTCATTGATGAGGCGTTCTGGCATCAGCAACGTGATGCCATGCGTGCTTCTTACTTACCGATGGCTGACGTGTGGGTAGGCACTTATCAAGAGGTCATCCTTGGCTTTTATGCATTGCATGGCAATACGCTGGCGGCGATTTTTGTCGATCCTGCCTATCAGGGGACTGGTGTGGGCAGCCAATTGCTCGACCATGCCAAACTGCAAAAGCCCACTATCGACCTCACAGTTTATCAGAAAAATACCGCCAGTTACGCTTTTTATCTACGTCACGGTTTTGTGGTTGATAGAGAGCAAACGGATCCACATACCGGAGAGCGTGAGTGGCGAATGGTTTATTCTGGTAGTTAATGATATTTGAGTCACTAATGTGATTCGTGTTCAAAAAATAAGACACTCTGTATGCCAGTGCAGTAAGTAATACGGTCTATAGTCAGAAAGTTGGTTAGTTGTCCCCAGGGTCAGCCTGCGCTGGCCAAACATCACTTTCTCTTCATATGGAGTGTCTAATGAAAAAGACAAATATCCACTACGGGCCTTCGCAGCGCCCTTGGTATGAACAGGTGCCTGACTTTGCCAAAGACTATGTGTCGGCCCCCACTCATGACCCTCTGGTTGTCTACCAGCAGCGAAACCAGTCCTTTGTCCTGCAGCAAACGTCGCTTTGCAGTCAAGACTTTGAGATCCCTCCACATGGCTTATCGGATGCAGAGCAATATCAAGCGATGAAGACATTTTTTGTCTATAGCGCGCAACAAGCAGATCGATTTTTAGGGTATCAAGTCGAATCGAGGTTTACGCAGGCAGAACCAAGCCTCCGTGACTATGCCCCGGTGCAGTCAGACTTAGAACAAGGTAATTGGCGCCAAGTCGATTACCCATCACGTATCGCACCGTTTTTAACGATGAGCCTCAACAATGTAGGGGATCCGTTTGTCGATAGTGACTTCACGCTCAACTCAAAAAATATCGAGCGTATGGTGTTAGATTATTATGCCTGTTTGTGGCGAGCGCAATGGCCATCACTGGGTTATCAACCACATAATGAGCATGTAACACCTGCGCAGCAGAATGAAAGTTACTGGGGATATGTGCTGACGATGGGCAGTACCGAAGGGAACTTGTATGCGATGCTAAATGCACGTGACTATCTGTCAGGGCGAATGCTGTTACGTGATCAACTGGCAGAGCAAGCACAGTGTGCCCAGAAAAATTCGCGTATTGATGAGCAAAGTGAGTACTTTTCTGTGTATCCGGACACCGGCGAGGCTAAGTATCATCCCGTTGCATTCTTCTCAGAAGATACGCATTACTCCATCGTAAAAGCGATGGAAGTAGAGAAGATTGATACGTTCGCCACTTTAGGTCGCCGGTTATACCCCGAGCAAAACCCACTTAACCAAGGAGAACCTTGGCCTGATGCTGTGCCTTCTCAAGGGCCAACGGAAGCGCTTCCAGTCGGGTCTGGGGCTGTTGATATTGATAGTCTCATTACACTTGTGCGCTTTTTTGCCCAAAAGGGGCACCCGATTTTGGTTGTGCTGAATTTTGGCACCACATTTAAAGGGGCATACGATGATGTTCCCAAGGCTTTGGCAGAACTTGAGCAAGTGCTCAAAGAGGCCGGGCTATACGAGCGAAAAGTCACGGTGAAAACGGACACGGGGAAAACCCATGAGGAAATGCGCAGTGGCTATTGGATTCATATAGATGGTGCGCTGGGCGCGAATTATGCGCCATTTATTCAAATGGCGTCACCACACGATATGCCGCTTCCGAACAATCTAGGCAAGAACATTCCAAAGGAAGACATTGCGGCGATGCCAGCATTTGATTTCAGTTTGCCAATGGTACATTCAATGGTTGCGAGTGGTCATAAATGGCCGGGAAGTCCTTGGCCAACAGGCGTGTACATGACCAAACAAAAATACATGGTCTCACCGCCAGACGATCCTGAGTATATTGGTTCGCCAGATACTACCTTCGCGGGGTCACGAAGCGGTTTATCACCATTGATTTTATGGCACTTCTTCGCCACCAATAGCTATCAACAACAACGAGAAAAAGCGCTTTATGCCATCGAACTCGCATATTATGCCGTTGAGAAGCTAGAGGAGGTAGCAGCCTATTGGCGTGAAAAGTCTCTAGGTCGCCCCGAGGAGGAGTGCCCGCCTGATGGGCTGTGGTTGCAGCACACGCCATTATCGTTATCACTAATCTTCTCGCAACCGAGTGACGAAATTATCGCTAAATATTCGTTGGCGAAAGAGACGATCACAGACCCTAATGACAATAATTTTCGGAGGCAATACGTGCATCTATTCACGATGTGGGATGTCAGCGAAGCGCGTATTGATGCGTTGTGTAACGATTTGATGTCGCCGAATGCGTTAAAGCCGTTGAGTGACGTTAAAACGCAGATAGACACACCAAGTCGAGACTTACCAAAAAACCACACTCATTTACCGCTTAAAGGACGCTCGTTCCGATAGCTGTTTTATCTTCCCCTTGCTGCAGCAGTAAGGGGATCATGGCCCTACCAAAATTGAATAAAAGCCCTAAATTTGACTATTATCGTATTGTTTTGCCAGTTTGGTGCTACCAAATGCGAAGAGTTTACCATGACGTCATCTACTCATAGCCTTTTTCATCCTGGTTATCTGAATGCGGGAAAAAAGGGCCGCTTACGCCCAACGGCCACGATTGTCTTATTGGTCATGCCAGTGGTAGGAAAATCATCGCAGATTCAATAAATCAGGCGAGCAAAAGTCGTTTTACGGTAGCGCTTATCTGGCGATATGGGTTATACAGTTTCGCGGCAACATATATAACCCCATGAGTCGACCGGATAAAGCAGAAAAACTTTCATCGAATAATTCGACCATGACTTTCGATATATTATGTGGCTTACATCACACTGTTGACCTAATGTAACAATCAAGCGTGAATGAGATTGAGTCGATTCGCGCTGAAACGAAACAATCTCTAGGGAGACAATATGATGAAAGCAATGACACTAGCCGCAGTCCTGACGATCACCGCCACACCTGCACTGGCAAGTTTGAATGTTGATGTGACACCAGCACAGCAAGGTGCTTGGGTTGAAGTTGATTACAATGGTGAGCCAGTAAGCGGTGCTGCCGTGAAAAGTTCATCGTTAAATGAATCACTTTTAACATCAGAGAGCGGGCGCGTATTCATTCCAACCGCCAATAATGCGAGTAGCTCGATCACTTACACGGTAAATGCCAAAAACACCCAAGTGGAAGCGACACGCTTTATTGCTATTAACAGAGACTAGTACTAAGGGGGGATTACCCCCTTTTCTCTCTATTATCCAGAACCTTAATGTGACTTAATCATTAACAGTGTCTACAATTGTGGTCAGTGTTAACCAGATTCGGTCGCCTATGCTAACAACACATACTATTTCCGCACTCTATCGTTATGGTCGATGGCTTGGCTACTCGTGTGAGGATGTTGAAAAACACCTTATTAAACTCTGTTCTCAAAAAGATGGTCGTGACACAGTGAGTCTTATCATAGCGTTGCGCCGTTCACTGCTGCAGTATTGCCAAAACGCCCATCCACCTGAAGGGAACGAGACATTACGCCAGTCTATCTCACGGCTATGCGCCCATGATCGAGAGGTTATAGCCCTCGCTTATTTATTTCAGCTTCCCTTTTGCGATATTGCAATGATTTGTTCGCAGCCAGAAGATAGCACGAGGCAGCGTCTATGTATGATTCGTCAACATCTACAAACGATGCTTAGCGATAGAATTTTATCTCCATCAGGGATTGATTAGAGAGCTCATTCATTATGATGAAAATTCGGAATAAAATCACGATTGCGATTGTAGTCGCCGCAGTGGCTTGCGTATTAACCATCGCCGCTATCTTATCTTACCGCGCCATTGATTTATCGACCCAAGCGTTAGACGAAAAAGTCAATGCGCAACTATTGTCGTTAAAGGCAGCTAAGCAATCTGAGGTATCTCGTTACTTCTCATCGATTCAAGATCAAATCAAAACATTATCCACCTCCACGATGACCAGTGATGCGCTTGCACAATTTGATATGGGCTATCAACAAATATCCAATGAGGCGCTATCGGCTGATGGTGAGAAAGGGCTTGCGTCCTACTATGATAACGCCTTTAAACAGCGTTATCGTGAGGTTAATGGAACGGACTTGTCCAAGCGTGTATATTCTCGATTGCGCCCTGTTGCCAAGCAATTGCAACTCCGATATCTCGTCAACAACCAATACCCCATTGATAAGAAACAAGCTTTCGATAAAGCGCCTGATGGGTCCATCTATAGTGAGATCCATGCCGTATTCCACCCAAGCTTTCGTGACTATAAAACGACTTTTCGTTATGAAGATATAGTATTAATTAATAACGCTGGCGATATTGTCTACACCGTCAATAAAGATATAGACTTTGCCACGCATCTCGACGATAACGGCGTTGCAGGTGGCTTGGCCCGTGCCTACGACATGGCAAAGCAGTCGCCTGCTGGCACCATCAGTTTTGTCGATTTTTCAGCGTATGAACCCGCCTTTGATCGGCCCACAGCGTTTGTGAGTGCGCCTGTCTATAAAAACAGTGAGCCAATTGGCGTGCTAATTTTTAGGTTATCGATACAGCGTTTGACAGATATTTTGAGTAATGATCGTCAATGGGCTTCATCAGGCTTAGGGCGCACGGGTGAAGTATTCTTAGTGGGGCCGGATGCTATTTTGCGTAGTGAACCTCGGTTACTAGACGAGAACCCGACAGGTTATTTTTCCCAGGTATTACCACGACTCACTCAACCGATAAGAGATAAAATACGATATCAAGGTGTCGCTGCGGGCGTTCAGCCTATCAGTGACGCTAGCATTAATGCAGCCCTGAATGGTCAAACAGGTGTGATGAATGGAAAAAGCTACGCGGGACGTGCTGTGATTGCTGCTTATGGGCCGTTAGATGTTTTCGGAAAGCAGTGGGCGATTGTCAGCCAAATGAGTAAAAATGAAGCGTTATCTGCTATATCAGCGCTTCAGCGGGATATCATCAATATCACCTTGGTGACTGCGCTTATCCTGGCGCTCATCGTATCACTCATTGCTTACTGGTTAGGTAACAGTATTGGACGCCCCATCGTGAGCCTAACGGAACAAATACAAACCATTGCCACAACAAAAAACCTAAGCTTTCGCGTAGATGGGCGGGGATCTTACGAGCTGACTCAGCTCAGTTATCGGTTGAATGATATGTTTAGCGGTTTTAAGTCGGTGATTCAACAAGCGAATCAAGTGGCAACAACGCTTCATCAAACCAGTTCAACCATTGATAGAGATATTAATAATATTCGCGATCAAGTTGATGAGCAAGCTGAACGAGCCGCTCAAGTCGCGACTGCTGCAACGCAAATGTCGACATCAGTTGGTGAGGTCGCAAAGTACGCTGAACAGGCTTCTTCATCATCGGACACGATCTCAGGGCTCACTGAAGAGGGGAGTCAAGTGGGCCAAAGTTTGATTGATACGATGCATCAACTGCAAGAACGAATGGAAGCAAGCACTGAAGCGATGCAGCAATTAGCCCACGAGAGTCAGGCGATTGAAACGGTTCTCGACGTGATTTTGACCATTTCCGAACAAACGAATTTATTGGCACTTAATGCTGCTATAGAGGCCGCTAGAGCGGGTGAGCAAGGCCGAGGGTTTGCCGTTGTTGCGGATGAAGTGCGCGCGCTCGCAACAAGAACGCATGGGTCCACAGAAGACATCAAAGCCAAAGTAGATACATTGCAAAAAGGAACGGTCACGGCTTCGAAAGGGATCGAGCAAGCCAATGGTTCTGTGGCTCAAAGTGTTCAAGGTGGCGTGAAAAATAACGAAAAACTTGAAGTTATTAACAAAATGGTGCGAGAAATTAATGACATGAACACTCAAATCGCCACGGCGACAAATCAACAAAAGCAAGTGACAAACGAGATCAGCCAAAGGGTTAATGATGTTGCACAGTTAGCGAATGATATCTCAGCGCATACGCAAAGCAGTGAACAGAGTGCCGCGCAATTGACGGAGCGAGCGAATGCTTTAACTAAGGTTATTGGACATTTTAAAGTCGAGTAAGCGATAGATAGACGAAGTAACAGGCTCCCTTTGGATTGGTACGTTATCACCTGCTCAGTTAGGCTGGTTTACCAAAGCCAACCCGCCTGAAGCTTGCAATAAATAATCCCGCTCTAGCGCATGCAGGGTGGGATTTTTATTTTTAGCAATCATATCAATCAGATATTAGTCTTATCGATGGTATATAATGGTCGTACCAAAAAAAGGGTTAAAGACGGTATTTGACTTCATAATGCAAAAATTGCTAGTTTGGTACTACCAAATACGGAGAGGTAACCATGACGACATCCACCAGTAGCCTTTTTCATCCGGTGCAAATGGGCCGAGCGAGTGAAGATGTGGCATTGCAAATCGAATCGGCGATTCTGTCCGAGGCGCTAAAACCTGGCGACAAACTGCCCAGTGAGCGAGAGCTTCAGCAACAGTTTGGAACAGGGCGTGGCGTGGTGCGCGAGGCCATTCAATCACTCAAGCAAAAAGGCTTAATTGAAATCCGTAAGGGGCAAAAAGGTGGGGCGGTCGTCCGTCAGGTTGATGTGCATAACATCAGTGAATCATTGGCGCTGTTTCTAAAACAAAGCCATGTACAAGCGGATAAGGTCGCAGAGTTTCGTGAAACGGTCGACCAAAGCCTAGTGTTACTTGCTATTAGTCGTGGTTCCGAGTCGCAGAAAAAACAGCTTGGTGAATATGTCACAGAGCTTGCGGCTCTTGCCGCTGAAGAGAATCCGGATTTGGATCGCTTGGGCGAGCTGGATCGCGCACTCAACCTGTTGATTGCTGCAATGTCAGGCAACCCGATTTTTGAATGGGTGATGCATGCTATCCAGCAAGGGTTTAGTTCGCACGATTACGCCCTTTATCAGGCGGCGGATTATCGTCGCCAAACCGTGGAAAACTGGCAACAGACCGTTAACCACATTATCGCTGCCGAGCCGTTTAAGGCGCAAGCAACGATTAGCCACCACTATCGGTTGCTACAACAATGCATTGATGCACAAGCATCAAGCTAATTATAAAAATTTCAAAAAGGAAACCTCTACACAATCATACCCATTACCTGTGTTGCGACTGTTCCGGGCTGATGCCCTGCACACGGGAAGGACAAAATTTGGAGGTTTTATGGGACAGCAACAAAATTACGACTATATCATTGTCGGCGCGGGCTCGGCAGGCTGTGTTCTGGCGAACCGTTTAAGTGCTAACCCAGATAACAAGGTATTGCTACTCGAGGCAGGACGACCAGATTATCGGCTGGACTTTCGGATCCACATGCCTGCCGCATTAACTTATTTGCTCACAGACAGCACCTATAACTGGTTGTATGAATCCGAGCCTGAGCCGAATATGCATAACCGCCGTATCGCGCAACCGCGTGGTAAAGTGCTTGGGGGCAGCAGTAGCATCAATGGCATGATTTATATCCGCGGCAACGCGTTGGACTATGAAAAATGGGCCAACGAGCACGGGTTAAAAAAATGGGATTATGCCCATTGCCTGCCGTATTTCCGCAAGTGTGAAACGCGATTAAAAGGCCAAGATGACTATCATGGCAACAATGGGCCGCTGGCAATTGAAACCGCACAATGTGATAACCCTCTATTTAGTGCGTTCTTTGACGCGACGCAACAAGCGGGTTATCCATTGACCGATGACGTGAATGGTTATCAGCAAGAAGGCTTTGGTATTTTCGACCAAAATATCTACCAAGGTCGTCGTCATAGTGCGGCGCGGGCGTACTTACACCCAGTGATGAACCGTAAGAACCTGACGGTGATCACCGGGGCGACCACTGATAAGGTTTTGTTTGAGGGCAAAACGGCGATTGGTGTGGAATACCGCAAGTGGGGACGGAAGAAAACCGCCTATGGCGCAGAAGTCATCAGCTGTGGTGGCGCGATTAACTCGCCCAAACTGCTGCAACTTTCTGGTGTAGGTGACGAAACAATGTTGAAAAATTTAGGGATCAAGCCTGTTCATCACCTGCCTGGGGTGGGGGAAAACTTGCAAGATCACCTGGAGCTTTACGTGCAGTATGAATGTAAAGAGCCGGTTAGCATGTATCCCGCGCTTAAGTTCCATAATCAACCGAAAATTGGTTTTGATTGGCTGTTCCGTCGTAAAGGGGCCGCCGCCACCAATCATTTTGAAGCGGGTGGTTTTGTACGTGGTAATGATGAGGTGGCGTATCCGAATCTGCAGTTCCACTTTTTGCCACTGGCGATCCGTTATGATGGCTCGGCACCGAACAAAGGACATGGTTTCCAATTGCATGTGGGGCCTATGAATACCGATGTGCGTGGCCACGTGAAAATTCGCAGCACCAACCCAGATGAGAAGCCTGAGATCTTCTTTAACTATCTCTCTACGCCACAAGAGCGTAAAGAGTGGGTCGAAGCGATCCGTGTCTCTCGCGATATCATTGCCCAGCCGGCCTTTGATCATCTGCGGGGTAAAGAGCTTTCGCCGGGCAGCGAGGCACAGACGGATCAGGAAATCCTCGATTTTGTGGCTCGAGAAGGGGAAAGTGCTTATCACCCAAGCTGTACCTGTAAAATGGGCTTGGCGAGTGACGAGATGGCCGTAGTGGATGAATCGCTGAACGTCCATGGCGTGAATAACTTGCGTGTGGTGGATGCCTCCGTGTTCCCTGCAATCACCAATGGCAACTTGTACGCACCGACCATTATGGTGGCAGAGAAAGCGGCTGATATGATCATGGGGCATACCCTTTCGCCGGCGAAAGATGCGGAATACTACCGCTACCTTCCAGGCCATGCGCCGGTACCGGAAGAGGACGTAGCGCTGGCCTAATTCCCCGTGTACGCGTTAACGACAAGAGCCAGTCTCGTGCTGGCTCTTTATTATTTTTGTTTATCTAGCTGGTGTTTAGCCGCACTATAGCTGGCAACGCAATAAGGCACTAGATAGTTGAGTAGTGCGTGACCTATACGTAAGTCTGCCTCGCCCCAAATAGCCTCCCCCTGATTAATCACATTGAGTACAGTGCCGACTACCAATGCGATTTTGAGTGCATTGAGCGCTACGCTGGGTTGAATTAACGTCCTAAAGAGTTGTTTCATTTAACGTCCACCCTCAGCACGTTCAAGCAGTGCCTGCGTGGGGAGGGTGGAAATTGTCTGTTGGATAACGCGTTTAATCAGGCCCGTATCAGGTCTTCGTCGTTGTTGTGAGGCGGGAATCTGGACACCAGTGGGTTCTAAGTCGTATGTGTTGTCTGTGATGACCAGTTTTGCTTGCTGTAAGCAAAGTGGGCAATGAAGAAGTTGCCCTGGCGCATCATCACGATAACGAGTGATCGTCGGGCCGCATGTCGGGCAGTGATGCAGGGGGATCCCTTCATCGGTATGCGCAATGATGGCGTCAAATTCGCCCGCTTTGGCGAGGTTGACAAACCGTTGCCCGATTGATGTATCAAACTGGCTGCCAAGATTCTCTTCGACAATGTCAATCGCTTTTTGTTTGTGCATGGCTTGTCGATAAGGACGGTGGCTGGTCATGGCATCAAAGGCATCACAAATCGCGATAAGCTTGGCCTCTGCAGGAATGGCATCACCGGATAATTTGTTGGGGTATCCTCGGCCATCGACCCGTTCGTGGTGTAACCCGACGGCGTTGCGCACAATGGGCCCTAATGGATGGCCTTCCAAGATATACATCCCCTCATTGGGGTGACTCTGGATGATGGCAAATTCGTCATCGGTCAGCTTATCTGTTTTCTTTAAGATGGCATCAGGCACACTGATTTTGCCTAAGTCGTGCAAAAAGCCACCTAGGGTCGCGATGGCCTGCTCTTCTTTCGACCACCGTTCTGCTTTTGCGACCGCTGATGCAAACTGAGACACCCGCCAAAGGTGGCCGCCTGTGTAGGGGTCTTTTGCCTCAACGGTCCACGCCAGTGTTAATAGGCTTTGAAACAAGCGCTGTGTTTGAACACTATCCACATCGGAACGAAACCACTTTGTTAACCATTGCATCGTTATATCCTTTGTTGTGCGCCTTTATGAGTAGACAGGGACTATCCGGTAGAACTTTCAGTTTGTGGCGCGGGGGTTTCTGTCAAAAACTTAGGCAGGCTGAGCACCACGGTAACCCCTTGATTGATATTGGAATCGAAATGAAGTTTGCCCTGCAGTTTTTGGTGTACCAGATTGAACACGAGATTAAGGCCGAGCCCTGAACCGCCTTTACCGCGTGAACTGGTATAGAAGGGCTCAAAAATACGTTGGTGAAGTTCGGGCGCAACCCCGACGCCATTATCGGTATAGCGGATTTCTACGGTCTCGCCTTTATCGGCGATATGAATCTTTATGTCCGGCTCGGGAATACCTTCAAAGGCATGGCGGACACTGTTCATCACTAAGTTGGAGACAACTTGGGTCAGCACCCCAGGCAGGCTACTCATGGCAAGATGAGGGTCACCTTCGATAATCGGTGCCACCGGCACTTTTTTCGTTTCGGGGCGCAAACTCCCCATTAATGCTTCAAGCGTTTGCACCGGACGGAACTGACTTCGACTTTCAGACACTTGGTCGACCGCTGTTTGCTTGAAATCACGCACTAATCGTGCCGCACGATTGAGGTTGGTTTCCAGCATATTCGTGCCATCCGTGACCTGCTTCATCACGGCCGAATACTGCTCACTGGTCAAGGTTTTTTGCTCGAATGCGCTGTTTAGTGTGGAAACCGCGTCTTTGATCACTGAATTAGCCGTCACCGCGATCCCCAGGGGGGTGTTCACTTCGTGCGCGACGCCGGCGACTAAGCTCCCCAGCGCGGCGAGTTTTTCGGACTCCACCAGTTGAGTTTGCGCAGCTTTAAGGTTCTCCATACTCTGCGCGAGATCCTGGGTTCGCGCGTCAACGGTCGCTTCTAAACTCTGATTCAGTTGTTCGAGTTCCAACTGGGTCGTTTTAAGCTCAGTGATGTCAATCGCGGTGCCGCGAAAACCCGTGAAGCCTTGACCGGTAAAATGTGCTATCCCTTGGAACACAAAATAGTAGGTGTGTTTTCCCAAGGTGATTTTTTCTTCGCACATGGTGAAATCATCGCATGTGTCCAAACAGTGTATCAGTGATGTGCAGTGGCTCAGTACGGGAACTGACTTTACCTTAGGGTGGTTTTCGACCGAGATCGCGAGCGCGACTTGCATCGCTTCAGAGCAAAATGTCAGTCGCTGCGTGGCATCGGTTTCCCACAACCAATCTGAAGCGGCGTTAGTGAAGTCCGACAATCGCGCCTGTTCTAATGCGATATTCTTATAGAGGTTGGTCATGCGTAAAGTGATTTTATTGGTTTCGTCCGCCAGCCAGTCGAGTTCATCGCTTTTTTCCATAATCAACTTTCGATGTGTCAACTGCAATGGCTCGTGGATGGGCTCCACAGGGTCAAAATGAGACAAGTGTTTGGCAATCGCAAATACGCGTTGGCTGACGCTTTGATGGAAGACCCATAAAATCAGTGAGCAAACAATTAGAGTTTTGACCCCGTTGAGTAGGAGGGTGACAACAAACTGTTGCAGTAAGAGATCATAGATTTTTTGCGCGTCAGATTTTACGCGTAGGGTGCCGAGATGAATCCGGCGATCAGTGTCGGGATGGAAATAACTGAGTTCAGCTTGGCTGTCCACGCTGGTGGTGGTGAGTGGCTTACCCGCATCGAGTACGACACCGTCAAATTCAATCGAGAGGTAATCGATATAGGGGAGATTGACGAGGCCATTGAGTCGATTTTGTGCGCTAACAAGGTCGAACACCCATAAAGACGATGCGATTAAGTCGGCATGGACATTTTGAATTTCCGCATGGCGGCGATCAACATGGTCAAAAGCTTCCTCATAATCCCATGATAGCTGCAGTAGCGTGGTCAATATGGTAAAAAAACTGCTGAGTAAGACCATCAGCAGAATGATTCGGCGGCCAACAATACTGAAAAGCGGGTGCTTGAGCCCCTGTTCAAACCTTTCTAGTTTTTCCATTCGATATCCATTACCTTAATCTTTACTCTCACTGGCGTACTGTGTTGCTTCGCTGGATAAACTTAATGGGATCAAAAACATAAACTTGACGCCTTGCCCGGGCGCTGATTCAAATTGCAGTTCGCCGCCTAGCTTTTGCTTGACGAGATTAAAGACCAAATTGAGGCCGAGCCCTGAGCCACCACGTCCCCGTTTACTGGTATAAAAGGGTTCAAAAATTCGGTGGTGAAGGGATGGCTCGATACCGCAGCCATTGTCTTGATAGCAAAGGTAGAGGTGGTCTTCTTGCCTTTCAAATTCGATCGTGATTGTCGGGTTATCCGTCTCGTCAAAGGCATGGTTGATGCTATTCATGACGAGGTTAGAGATCACTTGGGTAACGACGCCGGGTAAGCTATACATGAGTATGCCACGCTCTCCGCTGACCTCGGGAGCCACCGGAATTTTACGGGTTTCTGGATGTAAGCTCGCAACCAGTGCGTCTAGTGTTTGTTTGACATCAAATTCGGTGAGCGTTTCTGACACTTGATCGACGGCGGTTTGTTTAAAGTCACGAATAAGATGGGTCGCACGCTTGAGGTTATGTTCCAGCATGACCACGCTGTCGTTCACTTGTTTGATCAAAGAAGCAAACTGTGTGCTGGTTAACGTTTGTTCCTCAAAGGCCTGGTTGAGCGTGTGGGTGATATCTTTAATCACTGACGAGGCGGTGACCGCAATGCCTAAAGGTGTGTTGACTTCATGCGCCACCCCTGCCACTAAGCTCCCGAGTGCCGCAAGCTTTTCCGACTCGACCAGTTGTTCTTGCGCCGCTTTTAAGTGTTCCATACTCTCTTGAAGTTCACGGGTTCGCTCATCAACGGTTTCTTCCAAGTTATGGTTCAATGTTTCCAGTTCAAACTGGGCCGTTTTGAGCGCGGTGATATCGATGCCCGTGCCTCTAAACCCGCGAAAGCCATCAATACCGTGATGGGCAAGCGCTTGAAAGACAAAATAACGGCTTTCACCCTCAACGGGTACGATCTCCTCACACATCGAAAAGTCCTGTTGTCGGTGAAGATTGGCCATAAATTGATGACAACCGACAGTAGAAAGTAACTTGTCAAGGTGCGGATATTGTTTGGGATTAAGGTCAAACGCCAATCGCATCGGCTCAGAGCAAAAGGTCAACTTGAGGTCGGCGTCGGTTTCCCACAGCCAATCTGAAGAAACATGGGTAAAGTCAGCTAAGCGCTCGCGCTCGAGCATAATATTGCGGTAGAGCGTTGACATATTTTGGGTGATTTTATTGGTTTCGGCCGCCAGCCAGTCGAGTTCGTCTTCTTTTTCCATGATATAGCGCTTACGGGGGAGGGTCAGCGTCTCTTCTTTAGGGTCAAGTGGATTGTACTGACGTAAAAACTGCGCCACTTTAAACACGCGTTGGCTGACGGTATGGTGAAACACCAATAAAATGAGGTAACACACCATGAGTGTTTTTATCGCGTTCAATAGCAGTGTGATAAAAAAGCGTTGCATCAGATCGTTATAGATGGCATTGGTGTTGGACTCGACATAGATGGTGCCAATCCGCTGGGTGTTTCCTGTATCTGGGTCGTCATACTGCAGCGGATACTCGTTGACCACTTTACTCACATCTAATGGTGACCCCGCCTCGAAAAGATAGTTTTCCGACCGCAGCGCCAGATAATCAATGTGTGGTAGGTTGATTAACCCATCAATGCGCTCTTGAACACTGGTTAAGTCATAAATCCAAAGCGAGCTGGCGAGTAATTCGGCATGAACGTGCTCAATTTCATAGTGTCGGCTATCCACTCGGTCAAAAGCCTCATCGTAATCCCAATAAGTTTGCAGCAAGGTGGTAAAAATGGTGAAAAAGCCACTGAGCAAAATCATGATCAGCAAAATGCGTCTTCCCACTAAACTGAAGAACGGATTACGAATGCTGTCATCAAACTTTTGGTTTCGGCTCATACGTGTTAAGCGCGTAAGTCGGGACGGATACGGTAAGTGTAGAAGAAAAAACGGCCCTCACCGTAAGGAGTGGTGACTAGGGCGCGTGATTTATAGCATGGATGAGATGTCACCATGGTTGTACACCGTGATGGCGTAGGCAGACGAATAACTGACGTCGCGTCGCGAAACGCCTCTGAAATAAAAAGTGTGGTCATAAAAAGGCCCGTTAAGGGCCATGGCTAATCTGGGTATTCAGCACGAATAGCGACAAAGTCGTCCCAATGCTCAAGGAGTAAATCGACCAGTTTGGGCTCAAAATGCTTGCCGCGCTGGGCGATCAGCTCTTGGCGAATATCATCATCCGTCCATGCTTCCTTGTACGACCGCTTTGAGCCAAGGGCATCGAATACATCGGCCAGTGCTGAAATTCGGCCACTAATTGGGATGGATTCGCCTTCGAGGTGATTGGGGTAACCCGTTCCGTCCCATTTCTCGTGGTGGGTGGCAGCAATCTCTTTGGCTTCGACGATCAAGCGCCGTTTGGAGTGGCTGAGAATTTCGACGCCGTATTCGACATGCTTTTTCATCGTTTCCCATTCATCCGCATCGAGTTTTCCCGGCTTGTGTAAAATCGCGTCGGGGATAGCGACTTTACCGACATCATGAAGTGGGGAGCCGTGTTTGAGCAGCATGGTTTTGTGCTCGTCCAGACCATAGAGTTGGCCTAACTTTTCACAGAACAAAGACACCCGTTGCACATGGGCACCGGTTTCTTTACTGCGCGCTTCGACTGCATTGGCTAGGTTGTAGACCAATTCTTTCGAGGTCTCACGCAAATCGACCATAAGGCTTAAGTTTTCGAATGTTAGGCCTATATTCTGCATATAGATCTTAAGCAGCTGTTGGTCCAGCTCAGAGAGCGTTGTGGCATGATTGACGTACAATAAAAACTCGACATCTTCATCGTCGCGATGAAAAAGGACAAAGCCATTGTCAAACTGAATGCTTTGTTGTTCATCGAGTGCTTGCTGGCATCGCTCTGAGACGATTTTAGGTAACTTCTCAAACGCACACTCACTGTAACAGTCGACGTATTCTCCCGTCGCCGCCAACGTCAGCGCACGTGACTCTTCAGCACCGGGGCGCGGTTGTACCACGCAATAAAACGCGGAGTCATGAATGTGAAGGAGAGAGGTTAATTGCTCCAACACCGCGGTGGCATAGTGTTGTAAATTGGTGGTGTTCTGTACGTTTGCAGAGGCCTCAATCACCCGTTTGAGCCCCTGTTTTTGCTCCTCAATCATGCACAAGTCACGATAAGAGCGGAGCATCGAATAAAGCAGGGTTTTGAGCTTCTGGG
Source organism: Salinivibrio sp. SS3 (assembly GCF_001722105.1). Taxonomy (NCBI): domain Bacteria; kingdom Pseudomonadati; phylum Pseudomonadota; class Gammaproteobacteria; order Vibrionales; family Vibrionaceae; genus Salinivibrio; species Salinivibrio sp. SS3. The sequence goes on from NZ_MEBQ01000033.1 coordinate 23,208, forward strand.
TTGTCAGCTCCGTTTTTTCTTTGTAATCATCAATGTCGTATTCGCGGATCACCCGATCTTCTGGTGCTTGGCCGGCTTGTCCGGTGCGCAATACCAAGCGGATCACGTGGTCATTTTTCTCGTCGCGTATGTAGCGAACTAAGTCTAAGCCCGCATGTTCGGTTTCCATGACTACATCAACCAATGCGAGCGCAATATCAGCTTCTTTTTCGAGAATCTCTCTAGCTTCCTGCCCAGACAGAGCCGATAGAATTTCTAGAGGACGTCCTTGAAACGTGAACCCCGTTAGCGCAAGCCGTGTGACTTCATGCATCAGATCATCGTCATCAATCAGCAGTATACGCCATGGCGCTGCACCAGATGCTGAATTGGTCTCATGAGACTTGGGAGATGCGCCGTCACGTTGATCTGCAAACAAGTCCATTCACTTCGCCCCTATTCGCGTTTATCTCAGTTAGTTAAAGCGTAGTTTAGGACTTTCAAAGTTGCGAGGAGGGAGTGATTGATAGTTAAGTGACTTTCCTTGGGTTTGTTACCGTTCTCTGATCTGGCGCAGTATCTGAGCTAACTGGGCTGCTAGCCTTGGCATTGACAAGCCGTTGCCTAGAGGCTTAACGCCAGAGGCGTTGCATAACCTTGGTTATTTTATCGCCTGTTGACAACAGCTTGAGTAATTCTCTTACACAATTGTTGTGATATACCTATCAGTTGTATGGCGCTTATTTTGCGGGTGGCAAATAACGCTGTTTTACTAAAATCATTATTAAAACACTATGACACACAAACAAGGCAGTTATGTTTAAAAAACTCTCCCTCAAACACAAGCTCGCGCTGTCGGCGAGTGTGGCCATCATTATCGGTGGTTTGCTCGTTGAAGCGTTATCGTTTCGTGCATCACTTGCCCGGTTGGACACCGAAGTGGCACAGCGGCTGGAAAGTACCACGGCATCATACAATCAATATGTGTCTGACTGGGTTGCTTCAAAAGAGCGTGCGATGACCTCACTGACCAGCGAGGCCGATGAGAACAATATGGTCACCCACCTTAAGCAAGTGCGCGATGCGGGTGGCTTTGACAACGTCTTCCTCGCCTACCCAGATGGCAGCCAGGATAACGCGAATGGCGTTGTACTACCGCCGGGTAATGACGATCCGCGTAAGTGGGGTTGGTATATCAACGCCAAAGCGGACCCGTCGAGTGTGTTTATGGATAATCCGACGGTTGCAGCGGCAACCGGCGCCAATGTGGTGTCGTTAGGTAAAGCGCTCCAGTTCAACGGCGACACCTTGGTACTCGGGGCGGATGTTGAAATTGGTGACATTATCGAAGGTCTCGAGAAGGTGATCTTGCCGGGTAATGGCTATATGTTTATCGCCAACAGCGAAGGCAATATTTTTACCCACGCGAACACCGACTTACTCAAGGAGCCAATTAACCAGCTAGGCTTGTCTTTTAGTACGGTGAAGTCCGCCATGAATTCCGGTGAAAGTGTGATGGCCGACGTGGGTGGGGAAGAAAGTGTGGTATATGCCAAACCCATCAAAGAGACCGGGTTAATCACTGTCACCGTGATTAACTATGACTCCTTAGTCGCGCCACTGTTTGATGCAGTCTGGGGGCAAATTGCGGTGACAATTGCAGTGGTTATTGCCTGTACGCTGCTGTTCAATCTGCTGGTGAATATTCTATTTAGACCGTTGACCAATGTCTCTAATGCCCTCGAGCAAATTGCCCATGGTAGCGGTGATCTGACTCAACGCATTGACGTTGAAAGTGAAGATGAAGTGGGGCAACTGGCGAAAAACTTCAACACCTTTGTGGGGAGTATGCATCAGTTGATTAGCCATATTCGCGAGCAAGCCGACCAACTCACGTCGCAGTCGGACAGCAGTACGGAACGGGCACGCCGCAACGTGGATGACATTAATCAGCAGCAGCAAGAAGTGACCATGGTGGCCACCGCCGTCACCGAGTTGGCCTCTGCGACACAAGAGATCGCCTCGCATGCTGAACACACCGCGAATACGGCGCAAGAATCGACCGCGAGTACTGATAATGGGCGTGCGGTGGTTGAAAATACCAAAACATCGATCACTCGGTTGTCAGATGAGTTGAAACAAGCCAGCACTATTGTTGCCGAACTAGATAAACACTCGCAGGAGATTTCGACGGTACTGTCGACCATTCAAGGGATTGCGGAGCAAACCAACTTGCTTGCACTCAACGCGGCCATTGAGGCAGCGCGTGCGGGTGAGCAAGGGCGAGGCTTTGCCGTCGTCGCTGACGAGGTGCGTATTCTGTCGCAGCGTACCCATGCTTCGACCGAAGAAATTAAATCCACGATTGAGACGTTGCAAACCACGACGGCAAGCGCGGTATCGACCATGGAAAGCAGCTCAGTGTTGGCGGGCGATTCTGTGTCTGATGTGGATAAAGCAACGGCAGCTCTGAGTGAGATTGATGCAGCGGTCAATCAGATCAGTGATATGGCGACGCAGATCGCGACCGCGGCAGAAGAGCAAACCCATGTGACAAGTGAAATCACACAAAACATCACCTCTATCAAAGATGTGTCTGAGCACCTGGTAAGCAGTGCTAACGATACCTCGCAAGAGGCGGATAATCTGCGTAGTCAGGCAACACAGCTGAGCGACAAGGTATCGACGTACAAGCTTTGATGCACCGTCGACCAAGACGCTAAATGAATCAGCCGCTACCCACGCATCATGCAAGGTAGCGGTTTTTTTGGAAAAAAATGTGAGAGGAATGGAACTTTTGCTGTGGTACTCAGTCCTAAAGGATACTGAAGCAACAGAAAAAGGTTTTATGTTAACCCTACTGCGACACTTTCGTACCTCGTTTATCCTCTTCCTCATCGGCACGGGTTGCCTGCTCGCCTTCAACCTTTCCACGCCACACATTGCTGCCAACGGCAGTCCAAACGAACCGTTCGCATTCATCCCGCTAGCCTGGTTGTTTTTAGGATTGAGTGCAGTCATGTTTGTTGTCAACATGGTGATAACCATGCTAGGCATTAAACGGCAACACCTTGATTGTTAATGCCACAAACCATTTAACGCCTGATTGTTAATACCAAGGTCCAGAGGAGGCAAGATGATACAGCGCAATGGCCCAGAACTGGATATTGATATTGGTAATAAGCATTTGGTGATCCAGCGTCGCTATGAAGCGTTGGGGGCATTTAACGATTTGCTAATTGCGATTTGGTTTTTGATCGGGAGCTTCTTTTTTCTCAATGATGCGTTAATAGAAAGCGGAACATGGTTGTTTATTGTGGGTAGCGCGCAATTGTTACTGAAGCCGAGTATCAAATTGATGGGCCTAGTCCATGTCTCGCGCGTGCAACAACGGGCGCAGAACACAGCATAACCAACGGTTACTCAATCAATTATAAATTTATTAGCCTCTGAGCCAAGAGGCGAATAAACCCAAGAGGCAGAGTGATGACCCTGCCTCTTGCTATGGTGGCATCGCACTGGTTGGTTTATTATCGCTATTTATCCCAGAACCCACAGCTGAAGGGCAACAAAAAAGCTAATCGATAGTCCGACCACTAACAAGGTGGATAACCGGGTACAGGCTAAACCGATCGCGACTAAAGCACCTAGTAAATAAGGATTGGTGGTCGAAATAGCCAGCTTATCCTCGGGAAAGAAGACAATCGGTACCCATAACGCGGTTAGAACCGCCGGGGCCGAGTAGGTAAGGAGTCGTTGCAACCGCGGACCAATGCGCACAGGGATGCTACGCGCCAGCAGCAGATAACGCACTGAGAAGGTGATCAGCGCCATGGCGACGAGGATTAACCAGTAACTCATGTTGCTGCCCTCCGTGTCGGTAACGATTCAGTCATTAGCCCTGCGACCATACCTACGCCAGTTGCAATGATTAATGCGTTAGGGATGTGGTAATAGGTGAACAGCAGCATACTGATACCGCTTGCCAAGGCACAAAGTAGCACGGGACGGGTTTTTATACTGGGTACGGTCAGGGCGATAAAGGTGGCCGCAATGGCAAAGTCGAGCCCGATGGCTTCCAAAGCTTTCAGCTGAGAGCCCGCTAGAATCCCCGCCAAGGTGGCAAGGTTCCAACCGATATAAAACGCGGCGCCCGTATACAGGGCGTAGTGTTTAGAAAATCTACCATGTTTGCTGGTGTGTGCGGTTGAAAGCGCATACATTTCATCGGTCAGTAAAAAGCCGAGGCCGAGACGCCATTTAAGCGGCAAGGGAGTGATGTACTGACGAAAGTGGGCACCATAGAGAAGGTGCCGTGCGCTAATCACCAGTGTGGAACCGAGCACCGCTGGCAAGCCTGCCGCATTGCCCACCATCATGGTGCCAGACAACTGCACCGCCCCTGCAAAAACCAGTAATGACATGGCTTGTGTTTGCAGCGCACTGAATCCCATTTGCAGCCCTAATGAACCGCAGAGTATCCCCCAAGGCAGGACGGCGAGGCACAGCGGACTAACATCGCCCAATGCGCGCCATAGTGATGCCTCTGGCGCATGCACCTCTTGTGCAGCCTTATGCATAGATCACCTTTTTGTTGTATTTGCTTGGTTATAAATTGTTTTTATCGGTAAGGTGCTAAAAGATCAGATAACGTACTGATTAACAAACTTACAAACTGTTTGTATCACATCACCGCCATGCCGCAAAGAGATGGGATTATCAACAGCCAGAGTGGCTCACTAAGACACAGAAAGGAAACACGATGAAAGCACCGCATCGCCTGAAGGGATCAACATCGCCAAGCGTGCATTTTCTCTATGTTTGGTTAGTGTCAACGGCAATAGCCAGTGCCGCTGTGGTTGGCGCATGGCAGGTGGGATGGGTCACATTGACGACGTTTGGGGATGGTGCATTTTACGTCGGGGGGCTCGTTTGGTCGGCGGCGGGGCTTGTGACGTACAGTCGTTACAAAAGCCGCTATTGGTGCCGTGATTCAGTGACCCAGCGGGCGCTCACGGCTCAACAGCACGCGATGGTGCTCGATTCATCGTCACAGCCCGATGACAAGCTCGGACTGTGGCTGTTTTTAAGTGGGCTTCCCGCCATGATACTCAGCGGTATACTGACGCTGTTGGCTTAACCCACCCAGTGATAATGGTGGTTCGGCTTTTTGGCGACCAATCCCTGTTGTTGTAAGTGGGTAAATAGGGTATCGACGGCCTCTTGGCTGAGTGCATACTCCGCCATCACGGCTTTCTTGCTACAACGTAACGTTTTGGCGGCTAACGCGGCTTTGATATCGGCATAAGGCGAATCTACATCCTCGTTAGGAACCTCTGAAGGCGTGGTGGATTCCGTGTCTATCTCATTAACACGAGAAGACTCCTTGGTGTTCAGAGGCGTAGGGGGTGTGGCATGTGGTTGACGATACCAATGGCGGAAACGCTGCTCTTCACCAATCACGCCGACAAAGAAAGCGGCGAATACATCGAGCAACACAGAGAGAAAAATCACCAGCCAAGATTGGGCCTGATCGGCACTGACGCCCAAGGTGTTCGCAAGATTGCTAATCAACCCCAAGATGGATCCCTGTGCCACCGCGGGTAAGCTATCGCGCTCTAACGCGAGCTGCTGTTGCTCTTTGCGTAATTGGTTGTTTTCTTTTTGTAATCGCGCCACACCCGTCGCAATTCTATCCAATTCGATATAACGCTCGGCGGCTTGATTGTTCAACGTGATTTGTTGCTCGATGGCGTTGATTTGCCGGTTATAAGCGTCAATCTGCGCTTGGGCTTGGCGCTGCTCACTTTGCGCGGCATTGGTGGCACTATTGATGCCGCCAATACTGCCGCCAATCGAGATTAAGGCCAAAATGAGATAAAAAGCCAAGGCTGACAGGGCGCCCACATAGTTGCCGTGCGCCCGGCGCTCACCAAACTCGTACCATGCATAAAACTTACCCGCTTCAAAAATCACTGCCAGTGCCCCGAACAACCACTGCATCAGCGGGTTATCGTCAAGGGATAAAAAAAGCAGTAGGGAAAAAATGGTAGAAGCCACAATGGCGGCGCCGGTAAAGCTGTACACACTTAACATGGCGAATCGCCCTTTGGGGAAGCGTAACGCCATCTTGGTTGGCGCTGACATGACTGGATTCATATTGTTGTTATTGTCTGTGATATTGAGAGGGCGCAAAGCCTAGCGCATCTCAGCCGATTTGTGTGTTAGGCAGGTGTGAAAATTCCAATGAATGCCTGCTTCCTCACCAACCTGCGCTAAAAAGCATCGTCAACTCAGTTAGGATTTGCCTATTAGTCACTATCAGAGAGTATCGAGCCGCATGATTTCCTCTCTATAGAGGAAAATGTCATAGTAAGCCTCTGGTTAAGGCAAATACTAATAGCTAAGGAATTCAAGTATGGATCTTAATAACTTTCATGCTCAGTTATCCGCGCTAGAAGCCGAGCTGTTGGCTGAACTAGAGGTAGGAGAACAAAATGGGGCGGATAGTACGGTTACACTAGACCAACAAAGTGTCGGCCGCTTGTCGCGAATGGATGCGATGCAGGGCCAACAAATGGCGCTTGAACAAAAGAGGCGTCGAAAAGAACGCTTATTACAGGTTAGAGCAGCCATTAAACGCATTGAAGATGAGGATTATGGGTTTTGTCTGGATTGTGATGAACCGATCAACCCGAAGCGCCTTGAAATTGATCCCTGCGCACAACGTTGTGTGGTCTGTGAGGAGAAACAGGCATGAGTATTAGCGCCTTCGAGAAGAACGACTCGTTGAGCCACCACCAGGTTATATCAGTTATTAATGGGAATATATGTTCGCGCGATCTTATGCGATTTTGATAAAAAACCAATGGCCGTTAATTGCTTTTGGCTTTCTGTCGATCTTTTTTGGCAACATTGGCCAATCGTTTTTCATCAGCTGGTATGGCAGCAGTCTTAAAGAGGCGCTGCTATTAAGTGATGCCACCTACGGCGGGATCTACGCCATTGCCACCATGACCAGTAGTGTGTTGGTGATTAGCTTTGGTGGTGTGGTGGATCGTATACGGGTCGACAAACTCCTGATCTTTTTCGCCATGTTACTGATGATCGCGTGTGCGCTGATGTATTCCGTTGACAGTGTGATAGGGCTGTTGGTGGGGTTCTTTCTATTGCGGTTTTGCGGACAAGGCTTTTTGCCTCACATCGCGCAGGCCACTGTGATTAAGCGTGCCCAGCAAGACAAAGGCAAAGCCATTAGCTTAGTCGGCAGTGGGGTTGCCATTGGCGAGGTGGTTTTACCCTCAATCGTCATTGGCTTGATCGCGTTTTTAGGCTGGCGAGAAAGCTGGTTATTCATTGGATCCACCCTGTTAGTGGTGTTTTTACCACTGGTGCTATTTCTGGTCCGAAAAGCCGATCTTAAACGGACGCGCATCGAAGCAGACCATCAAAACCAAGCCAGTGATGCCAGCCGACGACAAGTGATTCGCGACTGGCGCTTTTGGATGATCATACCCATTGCCTTGGTGACGCCGTTTTTGGTGACCGGCGTATTTATCCAACAGGACTTTATTCTGGCAGCCAAACAGTGGACGCCAGGTGTATTAGCGGGCAGTTTCGTCTTTTACGGGGCCGTACATTGGTTGAGTTCTGTTATCTCCGGCAGCCTGATTGATAAATACCGGTCGCGAAATGTGCTTATCTTAATCCCCATTCCACTTGTTCTCGGCCTAATGGTGATTGCCAATGTTAATCACACCCTTGCCGCACCGCTTTTCATGTGCCTTTTCGGTTTAGCGATTGGCGCAACCAATCCGGTGATTAATACCTTATGGGCAGAAATGTACGGGGTCTCGCATATTGGTGCCATTCGTTCTCTGGTGACGGGCATGATGATCCTGTCCACCGCCTTGGCACCTTGGGTGTTCGGCATGGTTATCGATATCGGTTGGACGCTTAACCAACTGATTTATGCCCTGATTGGGTTGATTCTCTCCTTTACCGTATTGCTAGTGCCTGTGTATCCACGCCTATAAACGGCAGCGCTGAACGTGGTGTGCGAAAGCGACCTTTGCCTGATGGCCAAAGTAAGCGAAAAAGAGGGCTGGCGAAAAGAATGAAATAAATCTGCGTCAAAAATATCACAATCATAGATTAACTATATGATTTATAAAAAATAAGTCTTTATTGGGCTAAAAAAGGGGAGTTGACGCTTGGTCAATAAGTGACTAGGATCACGCGTTTTGATTTTCAGGTGAAATCAGGCCTGAAATGCGCGCGACACCTTTTTTAACCCAATTTTGTAGAGACGTTCATGATAGATAGAATTCAGCGTGATTGGTTCTCCAATGTACGCGGCGATATGCTTGCGGGTATCGTTGTGGCATTGGCTTTGATCCCAGAAGCGATTGCCTTCTCGATTATTGCCGGTGTGGATCCGAAAGTCGGCCTTTACGCCTCCTTTAGTATCGCCGTGATTATTGCCTTTGTGGGCGGACGCCCGGGCATGATTTCCGCCGCAACCGGTGCGATGGCACTGTTGATGGTGACCTTGGTAAAAGAGCATGGGCTTGAGTACCTATTGGCGGCGACTGTGCTAACCGGGATACTTCAAATTGCGGCCGGTTATTTAAAACTCGGTAACCTGATGCGTTTTGTTTCTCGCTCAGTGGTAACCGGGTTTGTCAACGCGCTCGCGATCCTGATCTTTATGGCGCAGTTGCCAGAGCTTATTGGTCCGGAAATCATCCGCGAGACCGAAATCATGTGGCATGTGTATCCGATGACGGCTGCAGGCTTAGCGATTATCTATCTTTTCCCTTACGTTCCGCGTATTGGCAAAGTCCTTCCTTCTCCGTTGATGTGCATTCTCATTCTGACCGGTATTGCCATGGCGTATAACCTGGACTTGCGTACCGTGGGTGACATGGGTGATTTGCCTGATACCTTACCGGTCTTCCTATGGCCGGATGTGCCGCTAAACGTTGAAACCTTGGCGATTATCTTCCCATACTCAGCGGCACTGGCCGTGGTGGGCTTGCTGGAGTCAATGATGACCGCCACCATCGTTGACGACTTGACCGACACAGACAGTGAGAAAAACCGTGAGTGTAAAGGTCAAGGTGTTGCCAATATCGCCACCGGTTTCTTAGGCGGTATGGCCGGTTGTGCGATGATTGGTCAGTCGGTCATTAACATTAAATCCGGTGGACGTGGTCGTCTTTCTACCTTGTTCGCCGGTGTGCTACTGCTGATTATGGTGGTGTTCTTAAGCGATTGGATCAGCCAAATCCCGATGGCCGCACTGGTGGCGGTAATGATCATGGTGTCTATCGGTACCTTCTCTTGGGAGTCGATCGTTAACCTGAAGTCACACCCGCTATCAACCAATATCGTCATGGTCTCGACCGTGGTGGTCGTGGTGCTCACCCACAACCTTGCGATCGGCGTGCTGGTTGGGGTGTTACTTGCGGCCTTGTTCTTTGCCAATAAGATTGGCCGCTTTATGGTGGTGAAAAGCGAGCCGGAGGACAACGGCGATGCACGTACCTATCGTGTTGTGGGTCAAGTCTTTTTTGCCTCGTCAGATCAATTTTTGTCGTCGTTTGACTTCAAAGAAGCGTTGGAGCGTGTCACCATCGATCTCTCGGCAGCGCACTTTTGGGATATTACCTCCGTGTCTGTCCTTGATAAGGTGGTTATTAAATTCCGCCGTGAGGGTACCGAGGTGAATATCGTCGGCATGAATGATGCGACTGCGACCATCGTCGACAAGTTCGGCGTGCACGATAAGCCCGAAGAAGTAGAAAAAATGATGGGTGGCCACTAAGGAGACCGACCATGGAACAAATTACCGCGTGCGTAGATGGCCCGCATTATTCAAAGCAAGTCGCAGATTTAAGCGTTTGGGCCGCCAAGCGCTTGTCTGTGCCTTTGACACTTTTGCATGTGCTGGATAAATCCTCACACCAAGCGGAGCCTGAACTATCAGGCAACTTGGGCGTGGGCAGCCGTGAACAACTGCTACAAGAGCTGGTGGAGCTGGATGAGCAGCGTGCCAAGCTGGAAATGAAGCACGGCAAAGCCTTGCTGTCTGAGTTGGAAGAAGACGCTAAAGCCAAAGGGCTGGAAGACGTGCGCAAATTGCAGCGTCATGGCAACTTGGTGGAAACCCTGCTTGATATCGAGCCACAGACGCGAGTGTTAGTCTTGGGTAAATCCGGTGAGTTGCACCAAAACGATACCAAGGCAATCGGCTCACAGCTTGAAAGCGTGGTGCGCTCGATTAAAGCGCATACCTTGGTGGCTAACGGCGAGTTTTCAACACCTGAAAGCTACTTATTAGCGTTCGATGGCAGCGACATCAGCGAAAAGCTAGTGGAAAAAGCATTGAGCACCCCGCTGTTGGCAGGAATGACTTGTCACTTGGTGATGGTAGAAGATTCGCAAGAAAAGCTGGCAGCGTTTAAACGCGCAGCCGAGCGCTTGAAAACAGCGGGCGTCGATGTGGTTGAGGCTCAGCTAACCGGCGACGTTCATCGAGCGATTTTAGAGTACCAAGCGTCCAATCAAGTTGGATTGATCGTGATGGGAGCCTACGGTCACTCAAAATTACGTCAGTTCTTTGTGGGGAGTAATACCACTAAATTGCTGGTCGAGTCGACGGTACCCATGTTATTGATCCGTTAATCGCGAGCGGACAACGATAGCAATAAAAAACCCGCAGCGATGCGGGTTTTTTTTGATCTGACTGTCACTGTCTGGCGGCAATGCGCTATTGCTTGAAGGCAATGCACTACCGAGTGGCGTTATCAGTATTTAAAGCGCGTAGTAAACATAAATTGGTCACCGTACCACTCGTTAACCCGGTAGGCTGCCCCCAGTGAGAAGAGTTCAGTAGCATGGAAGCGCCCGTAGGCAGAGCCAAAGGTATCTTCTTCGTCATCAACGGTAAGTAGGCCGATTTCACCGCCTACTTCAACTTGTGGCCCAAGCCACTGGCGTATACCTAGGTTAACTTCCAAGCCGACATCGCTGTCAAAGTTATCTTTGTTCACGCCACGCGCGAGTAGCTCACCGGTTAAATCTGCCCAGTTGTTAATGGGCGCATGAAAGCCAATCCCAGCCGCCGTGTCCCAATCGGAATCAAACTCGGTATCCGCTTCGACGCGTACGTGCGCGTTGGGATGGATCGACATGCTAAATCCTGCACCATAGGTGAGTGGGCTAACACCGATGCGTCCTTCCAGATAGTCGTAACTGAAGTTACTCATGGTGGTGAGGTTGGCATCTTCTTCATTGGCCACGGCGCTGAACGAAGCCAAAGCGACAATCGCGCTGGCTAAAAGAGATTTACGCATTATCAATTCCACTTGTTATTGGTGTTCAAATCATTCTATAAGACGATTGCGCGCATAAACAAGCACATCCGCCCGTGAGTCAGGCTTTTTTACCGATTTTTGACCTACCGGGTGGTACGAGCTAGCTTGGTGACTACTCTGCGCCCATATCCCATTTGTTGCGATTGATGGCCTCTACAATTCGAGGCGTGTCCAGTACGCTGGTCCATGGCAATAAATTGGCTTCATGCGCGATGACATAGCTGGTGAGCTGGTCGGTCACCACACTGACCAAGGTCTCTTTTTGCCAAGGTTTAGCGAGGTAATAGTGCAAACTGGCGTGATTAACCGCAGAGACTGTGTCTTCCAACCCTGCCTGGCCGGTCAGTAACACTTTGCGTGTCGATGCGGTCTCTGGCTGATGGGCTAACTCAATCAAAAACTCTACGCCTAGCTCGCCGGGCATAATATGATCACACAGAATCAGTGCCAGCTTGGTGCCTTCTGCGGCCATGTCCGCAATGACTTCTCGTGCTTCTGCGACTGATTCTGCCGCTTCTATCTCAAAGTGGTCGGTAAACCCTTGCAAGTCATCGACCACGCTATCGAGCACGTCACGCTCATCATCGACACATAGGACTAAATATTGGCTCATCGTTGGGGCTCCTTACTGACAGAGGCGGGAAGTTCAATGGGTAAGGTGACGGCCATTGTGGTACCGATACCTAGCTGCGAGCGAGCCTGAATATCCCCGCCTTGCTCATGGATAATGGTTTGACACATGGTCAGGCCAATGCCTAAACCAAAGTGACCTTCGCGTTTGGTGGTGTAATTTAACGCAAACATTTTTTCTTGCTGCTCAGGCGTCATACCGGTGCCGGTATCACTGATCGACACTTCTATGGTGCCAGAGGCTTGGTCATTGAGTGTTTTTACTGTCACGGTCAGGGTGCCTGGTGTTTGCATCGCATCTAAGGCATTGGCAATGAGGTTTGTCCACACCTGCGCCAAGGCAGAAGGCTGAGCGATAATATCGGGCACCCAGTCATAGCGCTTTTCCAATTGGTGAGGCTTGAGTCGATGCTCAAATAAGGTGAGGGTATCGTCAATGTTCTCAATAATACGGGTGCGTTGGCGCTGTTCACTGTCTTGACGGGCGTAGGTGCGTAAGCTTTTGACGAGATCGGCAATACGCGCCGCGCACACATGATTAGAGCGTAATAACCGCCCACAGCGGGCGTATTGCTTCCAGGTAGTGAGTTCGCGACTAAAGTCCTTACCCAGATGTTGTTGCCAGGCTTGGATATCTTCAGGTTGATATAGTCCGATGTTGACTAAATCGCGCGCGATACGTTTATCCCCGGTGACGTCGCTTAAGGTGCGGGTATAGGTTCGCGCCGTCGCCGTTGATAAAGGGGTACTCTCGCGGTTTGTTTGTAAAAGCGACAGGGCTTGCTCGCGGCTGGCTGAGGCCAACGGCGTTTTTGCCACTTCCTCTAGGGCGTCTGCGAGTGCATCACTGTTGCGTAAAATCGCTGACACTGGGTTATTGAGTTCGTGAGCGACGCCCGCCACGAGTTGCCCCAGTAGTGCCATCTTTTCTTTTTCTAATAACTGGCGGTTGGCCTCGTCCAGTGAGGCGAGCGTTTGCTGCAGCTGGATTTCGGTATCGATACTGCGCTTTAAGCGTTGGTTAAAGTGCAGCAACAGGTATTGAATAAACAAGGGCAGCAGCTCAGAGCGGCTGGTCATTATTTTACTAAATAATACATGATCGATTTTGATCACCTGCGTCCGAGTGAGAGTGCGCCCCGTAGAGAAAGAAACGTCTCCGGTCACAAACGACATACTGCCAATCAAGCTGCCGGAAGACAGGGTGGAGACATGATGCTCTTGCCCTTCGTCATCTGTTTTATACAGCCCAACGTCGCCATCGGTGATAAACCACAAAAATGCATTGTCTTGATTTTCTTTGGTCAACACATGGTTGGCACTGTAGGTGCGGCACGCGCGACTCTCATCGTTGCCTTCAAAAAACGCATATAAACCGGCGATCACGCGATCAGCAATGGCCGCTTTGTCGGTCTCGCCTGGCGCTAACAATTGCGCTTGAAACTGGCTTATCTCGCGCTCAACTTGGGCATCTAATAAGGTGCGGTGATCTAACACTTCGGCGTAGCGCAGTAAATCATGTTGGCAATAGCGCAACACGTAGGTAGTCAGTTCTTTTTCGGCGACCCGCTGCATCTCCTCGGCTCGCCAAGGCTTGTGCATACAATAATTGAGTCGGCCCTCATTCACCGCCTGCAAAATAATATCGTATTGCGGTGCTTCACTGAGTAAAACAGTTCGTGCGCCTTGGCTCGCCGCGTGATTGTCGACATTGACCAATAAATCGATGCCTTGGTGATCGCCAGCAAGGTTATGGCAGATCAGTAATGCCACCTGTTGCTCGTTAGCCTCAAAGTCGTCGAGCATGGTATAGGCGTCGTCTGGGGTCTCTGCACTGCAAAGATCAAACACATCACGAAACGGCGCGAGGTCGTGAGACAACTGCTCTACCACGAAAGGGTCTTGGTCAATGCACAATATAACGAAAGGATTCATAGACTCTGCTGATTTACCACGACGATGCGTTTATTGTATGCATTTATCCATCACAATGATGCGAAATGGTCGACATTCATGACGAGACCCTCGGTATATTATGCTGCGCTATGACAGGGCGTTATCTTCAGCGCCTAATTTTAGTTACACTATGGCTTTTCGCATGCTTGAGGCAAAGAAAACATGTTTTTAGGAAAGTATGGTGCCATCGCTGGTGGCCTAGCGATTGTGGCGTGTTGGCCGTTTGCGACTGGCCAGATTGCACACTCGATGTATGAGCGAGAAGTCGACCAGCGTTCAACCCCAGAATTTACCCTCGAGCAGCAGACGTATGAGCGCGGGTATTTAACCTCGCAGGCGGTCACGCGTGTCGCATTTCAGGGTGAAACCAAAGCGATGCTTGCGCAGTCGGGCCTACCCGTTAGCTACGAAATCGCCTCAGAGATCTCGCACGGTGTATTTGGCGTGTCGTCAAGCAACACGTTAGTGATGACGCCTGAGCTACAAGCGATCACGCAAAGAGCGTGGCCCGGTAACCCAACCCCAATTCGTTTAGAGCTGGATACCTTGATGACAGGGGCATCCGATTATCACCTTACCGTCGCGCCTTTCTCGTTATCAGAGGCGAGCAGCAATCTGACCGCGAGTGAGCTAAGTCTACAAGGTGAGATTGACCGCAAAGGGCATGTTAAAGCCACCTTCTCTTTACCTGCACTGGCCTTCAATGACGATAGTGGGCAGCAACTCAAAGTGGATAGCGTGTCGGGGTCAGGAAGTGGCTATTTGCAAGATGGTCTGTGGATTGGTGAACAATCTTTATCGCTCGAGCAAGCGCACTTCAGTGATGTCAGTGGTCAATCCTTAAAGCTGGATAATGTAGAGCTTGAGATAGGGAATCAGTTGGTTGCGTCTGAGTCAACGTCAAGCCGTCAGCTAAACAATACCAACCAATTGACAGTAGGGACGATGGCGTTACCGAACAACACGCAGTGGCGGAACTTGGTGGTGGCACTCGATGCCAATCATCTTGATTACAGTGCCATGTCCCAAATCGCGTTACTCTCGTCGCAGTGGCAAGAAGGTGGCGCGCCAGTGAGTATGGAGGCCTTTGATCAAGCTTTGGTGCAATTGTTGCAGTCGGGGTTATCGATTGACTTGTCGCCTGCCAACTTAACCGTGCCAGAAGGGGATATCAGTGTCGACATGCACGTCGATGTGAAAGAGAGTGAGCCAACTGGCGTATTCAATCTCCAACAACTGGTCAATCAGGTCAGTGGTGAGCTGGATATCTCGGTACCCAACGGGGTGCTGACACAGTCACCATGGCAAACAAAAATACAAGATCTGACCAAAGCGGGCTTTGTCACACAAACCGATAAAAATACCGTGCTAACTGCCAAAATCGAGGGAAACCAAGTCGTCACCTCTAATGGCACCGCTGTACCGCTGGTGCAATTTGTGATGTTTATGTTGATGTAAACGCGCCTTGGGCACTGAGTTAAGACGCCGGTGCCCGTAGTTATCCATAACAATAAAAGCGAACGATGATGCAGTCTTTGCCTGAACTTAAGGCCAAAAAATACAAAACGGTGAGAGAAGAGACCGTCATGGGGTTACGTGCTATGGCATTTATGAAGCATGGCACCACGACGCAAGTGCAGATAAAGACACCAGTGGGACAAACGTACCGGTGTGAATGTACCTTTATCGGTTTTGATGGTGAAAAGCGCTTGTTCTTTTCGTTACCGACGGAAAACCTTAATCAAGTTAATCAATTTTTTATTGAGGGATATCGCCTGGCAGTCGATGCCGTCTCTGACGAGGGTGAGGGGGCCAAAGTGCGGTTTGCGTCTAAGATCTCAACCGTGCTCAAAACGCCAATCAATTTGGTCATGGTCGAGTTACCGCAACAAGCCAAGCTGATACAACAGCGCAAAGACAATCGTTATGAGTTAAACGTCAAAGGGGAAATCCCGCTCGATCATCGTCGTTTGCCCGTCAACCTTACCGATATTTCTGCAGGTGGCTGTGGGTTTAGTTTTGATGCTATTGCGCCCGTGTTTGAAAAACACCACCAAATGGCGATTCAAATCCAAGCACCAGACAGTGACGAGTGTTTTATCTTAAGTGGGCAAATAGAGAACCGGCAACAAAAATGGGGCATGCAGCGCTATGGCGTGTCGTTTGACCGCAGCGGTCTCAAACACTGCGAGGCGTTGATCAAACGGCTGGTTTACGATGGCTCTCATTACATTTTTAACCCCAATGCTGAAGCGAGTGAATGACAAGCTCACTTCAGGGGCTTGAGGCATGTCGCGTCAGAGGATGAGAGCCAGTGATAGGCCTATCCCATGTAGGATGCCCCTAGGTGCATCACTCATCCGGCGTGATATACGCCACCTTCGCTGGGATCGCATGCTGTTGAAAAAACTGTAACCAGCGTGTTTGGTGGGGCTGCAGTGTATCGCCTGGCCCCTTCACCTCCACCCATTGGTATGACGTACCTCGGCACATGAACAAGTCCGGATGGCCGCGGCGGTTATGGCGGCGGTCGAACAAGATGCGTTGAAAACAGGCGCGAAGCTGTGCTTGGTTTAGGTTGGTCAACGCAGCCTCAAGCAGTGGCCACTCTATGGCCGACCAATTGACCCACTCGTTAGTGGTGCCGTGCTTTTGCTGATAGTGTTGCGCCACCCATTCACGTGCTTGGTCAATCTCAGCGAGGCGCTGATCGATTTGTGTCTGCCGTTTAGCGACAAAGTCGTCGCTATAAAGATCTCGCGGCCCACGTTGAAATGGGTTAAGAAAGGCACCGCGGACAGGCAAAAATAAGATATCCCAAAAAAACAGCCCAAACAGTGCGTTAAGCAAGCTGTTTTCGCTAAACCATACCTGCCAGCCTTGCTGATGATAATAATCGGCCACCTCCTTTTCGACGCGCTGATTCAGCGGTAAAGCTAACGTCTCGGTGGGTAGTGAAGCCGGTTTAGCATGCGTTGAGGGAACTAAGCTGCCGATTGCACGAACCGGTTTTTGTTTCGCTAAGCGATAAGCGACGTCAAGCTCTTCCTCATCGTGTGGGGCTTGGAGCATGGTAGCGATGATGGTTGCAGCCGCTTTAATGTTACCTTGCTTTATTAAGATACGTGCGCGTCGTTCTTGGCTGGGTGGCTGAGTGGTGGTTTGATACAGTGACAAGGCGCTCGGTAAGTCATCCTGGCGCTCAAATTCGCGGGCAATGCGATTCACCAAGCGCTGCCGCTTGCGCTCGAGCGGTGCCCAGTCAAAAGGGGCTGGCAACCAGGGTGCTAACGCCAAGACTTCTTTAGGTTGCTTGTTTTTGCGTGCTTGCCATGCGGTTTCGTTTAACCCGGATAAGTGAAGCCAATCATCAATCTGACTTCGGTCGTTAAATAAGCGATCGGCTTGCCGAATGGGATAGGGCTCAAAGTGTTGGATACCCAGCTCCGCCACCACGAACTGGCTCAAATCCTGGCGCGAATTGCCAAAATAAAGCAGGCTTAATACCGGTAAGATGTTTGGCTGGTGACAAACCACCAACGTATAAGGGCTGTCGAGTGTGTTGCCATAGGTCGCTTCTATCGCCTGCCGCCACTGGCTTTTAGACGCACTCTTAGGGAGTTCTGTATCTGGAAAGGCTTCAATCAGTTGTGCTTTAGTGAGTAATTTAAATAACACCTCTGACGGGGCTGTATAGGTAAAACGAATAAAATGATGCTCTGCCAGGGTGTCGAGTAACGGCGGTGTCTCACCCAGCTCATGGTAATGTAGCGAATCGGCTAAAAACCAGTCGTGACGGCGCATCAGTAAACGCACCAGCAGACACTGTGCTTTGAAGCTAAGCTGTTGAAAGGTCGTTAGCCAATGGCGCTCGTTGCTTGTGAGCAGATCCCAGTCACGTTCGCAGACTAAATCCATCAAGTTTTGAAAGTTATGATGGTAATAATAGGGGCTAAGAGGATCGGGCTGTGTCATTCTTTTCCTTTTCTTTCATCAGGACACGTGCATTCAGGAGCCGCCGCATGAAACGGATTATCGCTGTACTATTGTCAGTCTTTAGCGGGTTAGTGTCGAGCGATGCCTTGGCTGACAATGAAACGACGTTCTCTAACGAGCAAGGGATCGCTGGGGTCGCTTGCATTATCTCGGATCCTGCTGGACGGCTCTTGCTAGTCAAAGACACAGTAACTGGACGGTATGGTTTGCCTGGTGGCCGGGTTAACTTGGCCGAATCACCGAGCAGAGCGCTCGCCCGTGAAGTGTTCGAAGAAACGGCTATTCGCGTCACGGTCGGTAATGTCTATCATCAAGATGAGCGTGGTGTGTTATTTGCTTGTCAAAGCCAGGCACCATTGCCCGTTGTCTCTACGGCGGAGGGAGTGGGTCTTTTGCCGGCTTGGCGCGCGCCCCATTTTGCCTCTGAAGTCGAGCAAGCACGGCTGGTACCGCGCGCCCATGCGCAGGATTATCGCTATCGTTTTCGCGACCGTCGTGATCTTTTGTGGTCACTAGCGGAGAAAACGCCGAGCAGCGATGTCAGTGCCTTGGCCGACTTTAGTGCCTTGGCACCTGTGTTTTATGTCAGTCAATATGGATTGGTCTCAGGCGTACAAGACACCGTACAACAACTGGGTGATGCGGGGAATGCAACCGTCACCACCGTATTCAAACTGGTCAATACGTTAGGAGAGATCGCCTTTTATATTGCCCTAGTGCCGTTGTTTCTTGTTTTTCGCGGCCATAAATCGGCACTGTCGCTGCTTTTTTTGCTAATCAGCGCAGCGGCTGTGTCTACCACCCTAAAAAGTGGCTTTGCCATGCCACGGCCGTTTTATTTATGGCCTGATTTGCAAATAGGCCAAGCAAGCGGCTTTACGGTACCTAGCGGCCACACTTTACTCGCGGCCGCTGTGATGACCGCTTGGTATCTAAAACGCCGAGTCACACACCCGCCTGCTTTTGGTGCGCTGGCGATGACGCTGGTGGTGATAGTGCTTATGGGACTGAACCGCATGTATCTCGGGGTGCATTTTGCCAGTGATGTGGTGATCGGGGCCCTGGTCGGGAGCAGTCTCGCCTTGGCGACTATCAAGCTGGATGCGGTAACGGTGGGGAATGAACGACCCGTGCTGACCACCGGCAGAATCTGGTTCTTAGCGTGTCTCATCATGGCGTTGCTGGCACTGGCATTAAAGATCCCCAATATGGTTTATCTGTCAGCGTTGGCGGCGGGTGTTTATACCGGTCAGGTTTGGCATAAGCTCTTTCCTAGTCATAAACCGGCCAGCCGGCTCAATGGCAAACTGTTAACGCTGGCGTGGATCTTTTTCGGTATCGCCGCCATTGTTGGCGCAGCTTGGGGAGTGGCACAGCTGACAGGGTTAAGCTGGATTGTGCTTATTGTCGTGTCAATGGCGGCATGGAGTTTGGGCCCTTGGGTACTGATTGCCAGCCCAGAGCTTGCTAAATGGTCGGGTAAGCGGTTGGGTTGGCGCGAGTGGTGACAAGGATTTGCTAGGTGATCGCTTTGGCTGTGCCAAGAGTTAAGGTAAAGTGACAGCACAACAAAAATTGCACCAGGCATGGTGAGATAGCGCACAGGAACAGCAATGATACCGGCAATCCATCCAGAGGCGGGCCTGTCGTCCGCCGTCGTTGATTTAATCACTGCTTTACAAACAGCAGGTTTTCAAGGCGATATTGAATCGACCTATGCGAGCCGCCTTGCGGTGGCCACTGATAACAGTGTTTATCAAGCCTTACCGCAAGCCGTCCTCTTCCCCGCCTCGGTTGATGATCTTCAGCTTATTGGTCAGACCGTCCAAGCCCCAGCATTTAGTGAGATTAAGTTTTCTCCTCGTGGGGGCGGTACCGGCACCAACGGTCAGTCGTTGACCAAGCATGTGGTGGTGGACGTGTCTCGTCATATGAACCAGGTGCTGGAAGTGAACCCTGAGCAAGGCTGGGTGCGCGTTCAAGCAGGCGTTATTAAAGATCAGCTCAATGATGTATTGCGCCCGTATGGATACTTTTTCTCACCTGACTTATCAACCAGTAATCGCGCCACCATTGGCGGGATGATCAACACCGATGCCTCGGGCCAAGGCTCGCTACGTTACGGCAAGACCTCCGATCATGTGCTGGGTTTAAAAGCGGTGCTCGTGGATGGTAGCGTCCTCGATACACAGCCTCTCAATGCGGATCAGCTTCAGCAAGCGATGTCGCGCGATGATCTCAGTGGCCGGGCGCTGCAAACGGTGTCCTCAGTCTGTCGTGAGCATCGTGATCTGATTACCGACACCTTCCCGCCGTTGAATCGCTTTTTAACCGGCTATGACCTTAAACATGTTTATGATGACACACTCACTGCCTTCGACATTGGCCGCGTGCTATGTGGCGCTGAAGGCTCTTTAGCGTTTATTGCCGAAGCTAGGCTCAACATCACGCCGATCCCGACCGTGCGTACCTTGGTAAATATTAAATACGACAGTTTTGATTCGGCACTGCGTAATGCGCCGACGATGGTTGAGGCGAACGCGCTATCGGTTGAAACCATTGATGCCAAGGTGCTTGATCTCGCAAGAAACGACATTGTATGGCATACGGTGAGTGATCTGCTGCAAGACGTGCCCGGAAAAACCATGCACGGCATTAATATGGTGGAGTTTGCGGGGAATGATGCTGGTGAGATCGAACAACAGATTTCGGCATTGTGCCAGCAATTGGATAGCCTGATAGCACAAAAGCAACAAGGTGTGATTGGTTATCAGATTTGTCGGGATCTCGCATCAATCAACAAAATCTATGCGATGCGTAAAAAAGCGGTCGGGCTGCTTGGCGCCACGAAAGGCAAAGCCAAACCTGTCGCCTTTGCCGAAGATACCTGTGTGCCGCCCGAAAACCTGGCTGATTTTATCAGTGAGTTCCGCGCATTGCTCGACAGCCATCATTTGCACTATGGCATGTTCGGTCATGTCGATGCGGGGGTACTACATGTGCGTCCAGCTCTGGATTTGTGTGATCCTGACCAAGAACGGGTGATGAAAACCCTCTCTGACCAAGTGGTCGCCTTGGTCGCCAAGTATGGTGGCTTGATGTGGGGTGAGCATGGCAAAGGGTATCGTTCGGAATACGGCCCCGAGTTTTTTGGTGAGACCTTATTTGCCCAGCTTCGTCATATCAAAGCGGCATTTGATCCGCAAAATCGGATGAATCCAGGAAAAATCTGCACACCGATTAACAGCCAGGATTCACTGGTGAAGGTTGATGACACTAAGCGTGGCTTTTATGACCGTCAAATTCCGGTAGAAGTGCGTGATAGCTTTAAAGGGGCGATGGAGTGCAATGGCAACGGGCTGTGCTTTAACTATGACACCGCCTCACCCATGTGTCCTTCGATGAAGGTCAGTTATGACCGTCGTCATTCGCCAAAAGGCCGAGCTGGAATTGTGCGAGAGTGGTTGCGTTTACTGTCTGAGCAGGGTGTCGACCCGTTGGCGGTTGAACAGGCATTGATGACCCAGTCACCCTCAGTCCGTGAAGTGATGGCCAAATTCGGACGCTATTTTACTCGCCGCAGAGAAGCGGATGATTTTAGCCATGAGGTCATGGAAGCTATGAGCGGTTGCTTGGCGTGTAAAGCTTGTGCCAGTCAGTGCCCGATAAAAGTGGATGTGCCGAGTTTTCGCTCGCGTTTTATGCAGCTCTATTACAGCCGCTATCCGCGCCCGATGAAAGACCACTTAGTGGCGAACATTGAAACCTTGCTACCATTGATGGCCAAAGCCCCAAAATTGGTGAATGCGGCGACTCAGCCTCAATGGGCCCAAGGGCTCACTGCGAAGTTGATTGGCTACGCAGACACACCGGCGTTGTCGGTGCCGACGCTGGCTCAGTCACTGGCGGGCGATCATGCGCTGAAGTTTGATTTATCCTGGTTACAGGCGTTATCTGCGCAAGAGCGTGAAAACTATGTATTGATCGTACAAGACCCATTTACCAGCTTTTATGAAGCGCCTCTGATTCACGATTTGATCAAACTGGCGCGGCAGTTGGGTAAGGTGCCCATGTTGGTGCCGTTCAAACCTAATGGGAAAGCGCAGCATGTAAAAGGATTTCTTCGCCGCTTCGCCCAGACGGCGCGTAACACCGCTGGCTTTTTGAATCAGCTGGCGGCGTTAAATATTCCCATGGTGGGCGTCGACCCAGCGCTGGTGCTTTGTTATCGCGATGAGTATCAAGAAGCGTTAGGTAAGCACCGGGGTAACTTTAATGTGATGCTGAGTCATGAGTGGCTGACCAGTGTTGTGCCTAGTATGCCGGTTGTGACGAGCAGTGATGCCGACCCGTGGTATCTGTTTGGCCACTGCACCGAGAAAACACAGTTACCTCATGCTGAGCAACAATGGGTGGCTTTATTTGCCCATTTTGGGGCAGAGCTTAAACCGATTTCTGTCGGTTGCTGTGGTATGGCGGGCACTTATGGCCATGAAGCAGACAAACGCGAGACGTCAGCCGCGATCTATGATTTAAGTTGGTCGCCACAGTTGGCAAATCTGCCTAGCGAGAGAGTGCTCGCAACCGGTTACTCGTGCCGCAGCCAAGTAAAGCGGTTCAGTGAGACGCAGTTGCAACACCCTTTGCAAATCTTGTTGCGGCTAGCATGTACGCGAATTGATCGTGCGCGTGTCGATAACGTATCACTATAAAGCTTGCATCTGGGTGGCTTTGTCATACAGTAAAATAAAGAGCTGAAAGCTAAGGTAAAACAAATGCTTAAAACGGTTGTTATCATCTTGCTGGTTTTACTCGGGATTACGGCGGCCCAGTACTTGGACGAGGGGACGCAAAAGAAAATTGCGTGGGTGGTCGGCGCCATCGCTGGTGTGCTGGCGTTGGTTGTGATTGGTGTAGAGCTTTTTCGTTAGTGTTGGTGGCGTCATTAGCCGGATAGCGTGACGCCGACGATACTAAAAACACGCAACGTTCGGAATGAAACGCTCGTAGTGAGAGGCCCGTAATGAGGTGTATCACGACGGGCGTTTTTATTTCATCCTTTTAAAGACGGTGCTTATGCGCGTTTTCCACGCTGCTTATTACCTGGCCCTTTGTGATTTGGCCGACGTATATCGGGTTGCTTGGGATGTTTAGTGGCAAAACGTTGGGTGCCATGGCGGCCTGAGCGACGCTGCCGGCCTGTTTTTTCGGGGGCATCTTCTCTCGGGATCAGGCACTTTGGTCCGTTACCAATCAAATGCTGTTTACCCATACGTACTAAAGCTTCTCTGATCAGTGGCCAGTTGGCGGGATCGTGGTAACGCAGTAGTGCCTTGTGTAAGCGTCGCTGACGCTCGCCTTTTGCCACTGTCAGTGCTTCGCGTTTTTTGTAACGCACCCGCTTCAGTGGATTGGTTTCCGAGTGATACATGGCGGTGGCATTACACATAGGTGATGGGTAAAAGTTTTGCACTTGGTCGCACTCAAACTCATTCTCTTTTAGCCAGCAGGCAAGCTGCACCATATCTTCATCTGTACAGCCAGGGTGCGCGGCAATGAAGTAGGGGATCAAATACTGCTTTTTGCCCGCTTCTTTACTGTATTTTTCGAACAGTGCTTTGAAGCGATCATACGCGCCCATGCCGGGCTTCATCATCAAGTCCAGCGTGTTCTTTTCGGTATGCTCAGGGGCGATTTTCAAATAACCACCGACATGGTGAGTCACCAATTCTTTGACATATTCTGGCGACTCAATCGCCAGGTCATACCGCACTCCCGAGGCAATCAAGACTTTTTTGATGCCCTCTACCTGACGTGCTTTGCGATAGAGATCAATGGTATGACGGTGATCGGTATTGAGCTTGTCGCAAATCTTTGGAAATACACACGAGGGGCGACGACAGTTACGCTCCGCTTTAGGATCGGCGCAGCCGAGTCGATACATGTTAGCGGTTGGGCCACCCAAGTCTGAAATGGTGCCAGTAAAACCAGGCACTTTATCGCGGATATCATTGAGCTCTTCAATGATCGACGCCTGTGAGCGGTTTTGAATGATCCGTCCTTCGTGCTCGGTAATCGAACAAAATGAACAGCCGCCAAAACAGCCACGCATAATGTTCACCGAGGTTTTAATCATATCGTAGGCGGGGATCTTAGCGTTGCCGTACTTTGGGTGAGGTACACGTGCATAGGGCAGCCCAAACACATAGTCCATTTCTTCGGTGGTGAGGGGCACCGGTGGTGGATTAATCCAAAGCAGTTGATCGCCATGTTGCTGCACCAAGGCGCGGGCAGAATAGGGGTTAGCTTCTAAGTGCATCACTCGGCTAGCATGCGCGTACAAAATACGATCGTTTTTGAGTTTTTCAAACGAGGGCAGGCGAACAAAGGTGTTTTTAGCATCGTGTCGAGACGGACGGATAGTGATGGGTTTCGCCGCGTCTGGCTCTGCTTTTTTGCTGGTCTCGCACTGGGTTTCTGTTGCGTAGGGGTTAGGCATGGTCATGCTCTTCCCCGGTTTATCAATGCGGGTGGAATCGACTTCTGCCATGCCTTCGGGCGGTGCTTTCATCATCACTGCGGTGCCAGCGATGCGAGTCATAGCGGCTAAGGTGTCACCGCGAGATAAACGATGCGCCACTTCTATTAAGGCGCGCTCGGCGTTGCCAAATAGCAATATGTCTGCTTTAGCGTCACATAACACAGAGCGACGGACTTTGTCTGACCAATAGTCGTAGTGTGCTAAACGGCGCAAGCTGGCTTCTATGCCGCCTAGCACAATCGGCGTCTGCTTATAGGCCTCTCGGCAGCGCTGAGAATAGACTAAAACCGCGCGATCAGGGCGTTTCCCGCCCTCGTTATTAGGCGTGTAGGCATCATCATGGCGCAGCTTTCGGTCTGCGGTGTAACGGTTGATCATCGAGTCCATGTTGCCGGCGGTTACACCAAAGAATAGGTTTGGTTCGCCTAATGCCATAAAATCATCTTTATTGTGCCAGTTAGGCTGCGAGATGATGCCAACACGAAACCCTTGTGCTTCCAATGTGCGGCCAATTACCGCCATGCCAAAGCTAGGATGATCGACATAGGCATCACCGGTCACGATGATGATATCGCAGCTATCCCAACCTAGGATATCCATCTCTTCACGGCTGGTGGGCAAAAAAGGCGCAGGGCCAAAGCAAGCCGCCCAGTAAGGGGTGTAATCGTATATAGCAGTCGGTGTCACGTTATGGTCTCTTGGTCAGCCCATTGCAATGAGGATGTGCGCTCCATCGATACGCGCATCGTGCGCCAGGGCGGGCGATAAATTAGCCAGCGATTTTAGCGACAATCCTGCACCGAGTATAGGGATAAATCTGGGGAGATGACTCAGGATGTCATAGAAGGCTGGGCGGACGGGTTGTGTTGTTGCACATAATCAATAAAGGCACGATCGGCGAGGGATAAGTAACCCTCTTTACGCCAAGCAATGGAAATATCGAGCTTGATCGGCTGTGTGAACGGTATCCCGACAATCCCGCTTTCGTGTTCAGTGACCATATCGAGCAGTGCGCTGATCGCAAATCCATGACGGACGATATTCAAAATCATCGCCAGCAAATTGGTTTCTAATGACAGTTTGGGGGTCATCGCATGGGTATCGCAGACTTGATCGAGATAATCACGGTGGAAGTACCCAGGACGGAACATAATTAGCTCATGGGCGAAAAAGGTGTGATAGTCGAGGATAGAATGCGTGGCGAGCGGATGATCGGTCGCGACAACAGCAACCATCTGCGAGGAGATCAAATGCGTGGTGTCTAACGAATCGGGCACATCTCTATCATTGATCACGGCGAGATCCAACTCACCGTCGAGCAGCATTTGCCGCAGAGAGTGAGTGCCAGCCTCTACCACCGTGAGCTTTAGCGTGGGATAACGACGGCGAAATCCCATCAGCAACTCAGGAAAAAAATACGATCCCAGCATACCCGGCACACCGATACGCACCTCGCCTTTTTGCAATCCTTTCAGCTCATCCATGGCTGTGGCCGCATCTTGCATTTGTTGTACGACGCGATAGGCGTGTTGGAGTAATACTTGCCCTTCTTGCGTCAGTTGAATGTGCTTTTCATTGCGAATAAAGATCGGCATACCCAGTTGATTTTCAAACTTTTTGATCGCAATGCTGAGCGCAGGTTGCGCGATATGCAGACGCTGGGCGGCGAGAGTAAAGCTTTTAGCCTCAGCGATAGCAATCACGTGGCGGAGCTGTTTGATGTCCATAATCATAAATAAAATATATAGAGAAGATATATTTAATATATTTTATTAATCATAGGGCCGTTGTTAGCATGATCACATCTTAGCCTGACGGTGAGGTTTTCATGATAGAGCTTGGCTCACCACGTTATCGATTGACCGCGTTTGCACTCGCATTCGGCTCCTTTTTGATTTTTTGTAATCTTTATCTGTTTCAACCTATGCTACCTGTCTTTGCCGCGACTGATGGGATCAGCGAAACACGGGCGAATTGGCTACTTGCGGCTACCACGTTGGGCCTTTCTTTTTCACTGGTGCCTTGGGCCGTGCTGTCGGAGCGAGTCGGTCGGCGCCCCGTGATGCTGGTAAGCCTTTGGATGCTTCCTGTGATTGGCCTTATTATCGCCACTAGCTCTTCTTTTTGGATCATCGTCGGTTTACGCGCGTTGGTTGGTATTGCCCTGGGTGGGTTTGCCGCGGTCGCCGTGGCGTATATGGCGGAAGAGTTCTCACCGGAGGCGCTCGCGATTGCCGTGGGCAGCTATATCAGTGCGAACTCTCTAGGCGGGATCTCGGGTCGTGTGTTCGGTGGGATGATGACAGATTGGTGGGGATGGCATGGCGCGGTGATGGCGATGACCGTTTTCTCCTTGGTAGGCGTGGCCATCGTGAGTAAACTTTTACCGCGTCAGCGTTATTTTTCGCCTGGTAATACCTCTTTACTTGTCCATTCTCGCGGGGTGCTCACGCATCTTCGCACACCCAAGTTGTGGCTGGCGATGCTGATAGGTGGGGTGAACTTTGCGTTATTCGTGAATTTGTTTTCGGTGATAGCGTTTCGTTTGGTGGCTGCGCCTTACCAGTTACCCGTCAGTCTCGTATCTTCAGTGTTTGTTTGTTACCTCGCCGGTACAGTGACATCGCGTTTGAGTGGGCGTTGGGTGCTGCACTTCGGCGCCATCAAAGGCATGGCTTTTGGTACTTGTGTCGCGATGCTGGGGGTGTTAGTGACCTTGAGCAGTCAGGTGCTTTGGATGGTGGTGGGGCTATTGATTGTGAGTGGTGGCGCGTTCTTTACTCACTCACTCGCTTATGGGTGGGTCAGTCGCCAAGCCGCACAGGGTAAAGCAACGGCAACGGCTTTGTATTTAGTGCATTATTATGTTGGTGGAAGCCTTGGTGGGTTTTATCTCATCGCGGCTTGGCAACACTATGCATGGCCAGGTGTGGTGATTGCGGCTTTAGTGCTTATCACGGTTTTATTGGGACTGGTATTTGGCCTTTCCCGTGTTATGCGCCGTCGTCGAGAAAGCCAGCGCCACGCGCACGTTGTGGCACCCTGAGCTTTAACTCGATGCAGCGAACAGGGCGTCGTCCGACGCCCTTCTCAGAGAGCGGATTGCGATAACTGCGTTGCCTCTTGGCAGCCAATATTGGCTCCTTTGCGACCGATCGCTTCGCTACAGCGATGTTTCGGTCGGCATGTCGATATTGTCACGGCTGACAGAGTTTCTGGCGTCAAACCCCGTCTGTTTGCCTGGCTGATAGGTACGTATACAGTCTCTCCCTTCGGCTTTTGCTTGGTAGAGAGCACTGTCGGCGCGCTCTATCAAGGATGAAAGCGTGTCGCCGGGTTGCAGCGTGGAGAGGCCTATAGACGCGGTGACTTTCAACGGGGTATGGCTTTCATCAATATAGACATCCATTTCTCGAATTTCCCCCAGCAAACGTTCGGCGATTTGCGCGGTGACCTCACCATTACATTTAGGTAGGAAGACAATAAATTCCTCGCCACCAAATCGACCGAAAATATCGGCCTTTCTCAAACGCTCCTGTACGGTGCGGGTAAATGATTGCAATACCACATCGCCCGCGTAGTGCCCCCACTTGTCATTAATCCGCTTGAACTTATCTAAATCGAGCAGTAAGACGGAGAATGGCGAGTGCCTTTCTTCACTCACGGCCAGCGCGCGCATAGCCAGCTGTAATAGCATCCGGCGATTATAAATGCCTGTTAACGGGTCGAGCGTCGCTTGCCGGTATAGGCGCAAAATCATGTGGAGTTGAGAAAGCTGTGACCATACCACCATGAAGGCAATGACGGTTTGTAGCCAATACGAAGCGATATTGTCTGGGCTGGTCATGGTGGCACTGAACGAATCAACCCATAAGTGGCAAATCAGGGTTATCGACATCAAGAGTAGGCTTTCCCGCATTGTGAGCGGGAAGATGGTCAGCATGACAATCTGAATAATGGGCAGCAAGGTGTAGCTGTAAGAGAATGCCGCGTTGTCAGTGGGAAAGCCTAAAGTGTGGCTGGCAGAAAAATAAAAGGCGTTGGTAGCGAGTACCATGGCGATCAAGCCAAGTTTTGCTGATTTGAGATTATTAGCGCGATTAACCGCGTAACCAATGGTAATCAGCATACCCGCTAACAAAAGGCGTTGCAGCGAGAGCTGCGCCGCGGCCATTTTGTCAGCGAGAAATAAAAAATCAGCGGGTGACCACGCAATGGTCAGGGCGGCCCATACGTAACACAACACGCACAATCGGCTGCGCAGATAGGTGCTGCGTGTATTATTAAAGCTGTTTGCGTGCTTTTTAGCACTCCACAGTTCAAGGAATGATATTTGCAGCTTGTAGACAATATGGCCTAAGGTTTCACTCATCATTGCACCCATTGTGGTTCCCGCCTGTGCAAAGGTTCCAGTTGCGTCCGCCGCTTTGGTACTATCATGCTGCGCGGTCATGTTATTTTTTTCTGTCATAAAGGTTGGTATAAGCGTGTAAACATGCCAGTTTGTTGTTTATTTTGACTGTGTTTCTTGCATTCAATGTGATCTAGCCAACTTTTTAATGCAATAAAACGAATAATTGACCATTTTTTATTGAGATACGTAAGGTGCTCTTCATTATGTATACGTTACTCGCTCCTGCGGTTGCCTCGGCAGTTCTAGGGGCACAGCTGGTGCTCTCGCTGGCGTTATTAAAAGGGGAAATATGCCCAGGCCAACGGGGTCGGTTCCATCACGCTTTCTGGGTGCCTGTTTTTGCGTGGTTGATATTAGTTCCATTTACGCTGTTCGCCAGTTTACCCTTTTTGTTGTTAGGGATTTTTGCGTTTCGATCAAAAACAGGTAAAACGCGTCACTCCGGTCCCATTCCTTTGCTTCATGTCGCAAATTTATTGGGTTTTGTTGCATGGATTGTCATACTCGCCGCGCACGGTGGCGGAATGTTAATGATGGGAGCCTTGCAACTGGTGATTCTCGGGTCGAGCCTTGGCCACAGTTTGTTAGTGCGTGCGCGCTCGCGACTACAAGCTTTTGATCGTTTGCTCCCTCTAACCAGTGTAGTGGCCTTTATGGGGGTGATGGTATTGGCCGCGCTGTTGTCTGCACTCAGCCCATCGGCAACAACTGACATCAACGCCATTATGGCGGGTGCCGGCCTAGGTTTGCTTGGGGTGGCGGCACAGATTTGGCACCTACTGAAGCAAACATCGCCTGTGTTTTGGCGCGTGAGCGTGGGCTTTGGATTTATGCTATTGGCGAATATCAGTCTGACGCGACTCGTCATGGCTTAATTAGGCACTTTTTCGCCTCGGATCTATACTCAAGGTGCGGTCTTCAGTGCAAGGAGAGGGTATGGATATCCACAACATCAGCCGATTAGATGGTGCTATTTTCTATGGCATTGTCAATGAAAGACTGCGTCTTGAGTGTGATAGCTTAGAAGCACTGATGGCGCATTTAGATCTCGACCACGATCAATTGCAAAATAAGTTTGATGATATTGGTTGTGAGTACGACCCGCTTACCAATCAATTAAGGCTTAAATAGCGTCTAACCTGCGGCTCACTGCATAGACGGTGAGTCGCACTCTAACTCTTCTTTCATCCCTTCGTAGACAGACCCCGTTGTTTTGTTAAAAATTTGATCGTTTATTGTTCTGCCCACTACGCTTATTAAGGGAGAGAGTCAGTGAACTCTCTGTTTTATCACGTGGAATACACGCTATAAGGACGACCCTGATGCCGCGACGAGCATGGAGCGTAATTGTATTAACCGCACTGATTGGCGTGGGGTTTGCAGCCTTAACCGCTCACTTGCTGTATCAAAAAGAGCAAGAGGCGATTCGCAAAGAGCTGCATAAAGACGTGAACAACGCCGCAATGGCGTTAGCGCGAGAGGTGAATCTTGGCCTTGAATTGCTCTATGCCGTCAAGAATCATTTTGACGCGGGGCATCGATTAGATGCGCGTAATTTTCAACCGCTCACGTCCGGTGTACTGACACGCCACCCCAGCTTTAAATCGATAGAGTGGGTGGACATTGTGATGCACCACCAGCGCCGCCATTACGTTCAAGGAATGGAAGAAAGAGGTGCCACGTCTTCACAGTTTAATATTGTCGAGTTGGATGAAAACAACCAACTGATACCCGCGCAACGGCGTGATATGTACTTCCCGCTCAGGTTCACCTCCGGTGAGAATAATGAGGCCGCGGTGATCGGTTTCGATCTTGGCTCCACGCCGGTGACTCGTCAGGCCCTCAAGACCAGTTTTAATACCGGCGTCCCTGTCGCCACGCCAGCGACCACTATTGAGCGCGCCTACGGCAATGTGCGCGGCTTTTTATTGATCATGCCGATTTTATTGGATCCAGAACAGTTAGGTGGGGAAGACACGCGAGATTTGCGCGGCTTTCTGGTGGCGGTGATTGATGTCAATACCTTGGTCAACTTGGCGATAGATACGGTCATTAATGACGGGATTAATTATACCTTGATTGATTCCACCGATCCGAATCATCGCCAAGTGCTTCATACGCAGCGAGTAGAATTAGCACAGATGAAAGATTCACTCGCGCAACAGCCCGCGAATCCTATCTTCTTTGCGGGACGCGAATGGGAGCTGATTGGCTACCCGACCGTTAGGTATATGCAGGCAAGACAAAGTTGGGTGCCGCTTTGGACGTTTCTCATCGGCAGTGGCATATTTTTGCTCATTTGCTACCTGCTTTATCGCCTGCAGTCTCGCGCCTACAGTGTTCAGGTACAAGTTGATCAAAAAACGCACGCATTGAAAGAAGCCAATAGTCGACTCGAATCAATGACTAAGTGTGATGGCCTCACCGGACTATACAACCGTACCCAGTTTGAGCAAGAGCTAGAGCGTGAAATACAACGTGCGCTTCGCGATGATACGTCGCTGAGCCTGATGGTGGTAGAGGTTCAGCATCTTTCTAATTACAACAAACAATATGGCCGAATGGCCGGAGATCAATTGATTCGACAAATTGCACAAGTACTGGATGAGATGCTAAAGCGGCCTGGTGATCTGGTGTGCCGGTTTACCGGTAGCCAGTTTGTGGCCATTTTACCGCGGACGGAGGGCGCAGAGCGGTTGGCGGAAGAATGTGTCGCGGCCGTTAACCGATTACAGGTGGCGTTTGAAGGAGAGCCGGAAGATCGTGTCAGGGTGTTTGTTGGCGGGGTAACGGTTAGCGATCAAAAAGAGATGACGGCTTCGCGATTACATGCGTATGGGGAAATTGGCTTGACCCGTGCAAAAGCGGATAATGATACTGGGTGGCACTGGATGGAAATCAGCGCGCCCGTTCAGGATAAAAAAAGTATTGATCCATAAAAATCAGAGCGGTACACATGCACCGCTCTTACGTCTGTTAAGTTTTTATACAATGATTCGGCGTTAGTACTCTTCACCCTTGTTGAAACGGTCGCTAACGGCCGGGCTTTTGAGCAAGGGATCGTCGTCTGGTTTTTGTGTGTTAACCGCGGTGAACACTAAGGTATGGGCCTCGTTGCTAAGCATGAGACTGTTACCTCGCATGGTTGCCTCACTCCATTGGCTTAGCACCTGACTCATGGTTTGTTCGAGCTCCATCGCACTCGATGAGCAAGCCATTTTGGTACTTGCCATTGGCGCCACTTTAAAGCGATGACTCTTCAGTTCAGCGTTACCAAAATAGCGATTGCAGCCACTAAAGCCGCTTACGCCCATATCCTTATTAATGGTAAGCGTTGGGGTTCCTTCCGCACTGATAGCTTGTTGATCGACCATGGTCAGTTGCCATTGCTGTGCAACACCAGAGCTTGTCACGCTGCCATTATCGCCTCCGGCATACTGACCGTTACTACAAGCGGTCACCCCGGCAGCGAGCATGACTGCCATCAACACGTGTTTTTTCATAATGACTCCTTAGTCACTAACAGTGGGTTTCAATTCAAGCGTAGCCAAGTTAGTAACAAGTATGCCAATAAAAGTGTGAGTTTATGTCAAGCCAGTGTCTTTTTTGCTAGGCGATAAAAAAAGCCCCCGGTAGAGGGGGCAAGATATACCATCGCGTGTCTTATTATTATTGAAATCTCGTTTTATCGCTGGCGCATAACAGCCACATTTTTGTCTGTCTGATTATGGTTCGCCTGCGAACCCAAGACTGAGGCAAGCTATAGGGGTAGATTATCAAGAAAAAATGACAATTGAGTTTCACTGAGAGAATGGGATAAGAAAAAAGGCGACACCATCGAGAGGTGATCCGCGACAGGTAATGATATGACTTTTTAGCGAATGTGTTCACTTTCCTTGACAATTTCGCCCGCGCACTTGTCCACTTAGACGCCAGACAGTAAAACCACAGCATCCACGAGGTGTATTTTTTAGATATTAACGTTATGCTTCTATTTAGTGACAGCACTGATCCGACACTGGCCACAGTGTGTAAGTAAAAGAACGGCTAGGCAGACCCAAAAAGGAATCCATCATGGCATTGAGCGATGCTGCAAAAAAAGTTCAGGAAGCGTTGATTGCTCGCGGTATTGAAACCCCAATGACGGCTAAATCCGCGATGTCTTCTGAAGAACGAAAAGAAAAAATTGAGTTTCACATGCGTGAAATCCTGCAGTCGATCGATTTAGACCTCACCGATGATAGCTTGGCCGAGACACCGGCTCGCATTGCCAAGATGTATGTTGATGAGATTTTCTCAGGCTTGGATTATTCGCAATTTCCCAAAGTCACCATGATTGATAACAAGATGGGTTGCGATGAGATGGTGCGCGTCAAAGACATCTCGGTCACCAGCACCTGTGAGCACCATTTGGTCACCATTGATGGCCGAGCGACGGTGGCGTACCTCCCCAATAATAAGGTACTTGGCCTGTCGAAGATCAATCGGATCGTACGTTTCTTCTCCCAACGGCCACAAGTGCAAGAGCGACTGACCCGCCAGGTACTGGTGGCATTGCAAACATTACTAGAAACCGAGGACGTCGCGGTACGTATCGAAGCGACACATTATTGCGTCAAATCTCGCGGTGTGATGGATGCCAACAGTGAGACAACCACCACCGCACTGGGTGGGTTGTTCAAAAAGAACGCCGCAACACGGGCGGAGTTTTTGCACGGCATTCAATAACGGCCAGCATAGAGATGAAAAGCCCCGATCTGGAAACAGATTGGGGCTTTTTTAGTACAGCTAACGTGGAGACGCTGGCCGTTTACTCGAATTGCCGAGCAATATCGTGGAACTGGCGCACTTTATCTCGCAGCTGGCTACTTGCCTCGGAAACGTCGTTAACCTCGTTGAGGTTTTGCTGAGAAACCGATTCGATATCATGGATCTCTTGGCTAATGGCTGTGAAGCTCTCTAATTGCGCTTGGGCAGAGTGATGCGTTTCATTCGTACGGCCCACCACATCTGCGATGGCATTTCTGACCGAGTGTAGGCTCGCAATACTGTGATCGGTGGTATCAACACACGCTTGCGTTTGTTCGTGGCTTTCGTGAATTTGGGTTTGCCAATGCGAAATGGTGTCGTGCATTTCTTGAATCGATGACTGAATTTGCTCTGTGGCCGTTTGCGTCCGACTGGAAAGCGCCCGCACTTCATCGGCAACAACCGCAAAGCCTCGGCCCTGTTCTCCGGCGCGTGCCGCTTCAATCGCCGCATTCAGCGCCAGCAAATTCGTCTGCTCGGCAATGCCACTGATCTCACTCATTGACTCGGTCACACGCTCGGCGGTGGCAGACAGCTGTTGCGTCGCGGTGAGCGAATTTTCCGATTGTTGAGAGAGCGTTTTTAGCTGCTCGCCCGTTTGTTGTAACAAGGCCTCGGTTTCTTTGCTTTGCTGCTGGACTGATTGCAGTCGCTCAACACTTTGCTGGGCGTTATCAGATACCTTGTTCGCCGATTCAGAGGCGTGATCAATGTTACCGGCAATCGAGGAAATCTGATGGCTTTGTTTATTGATGGCATCGGACACGCGTGTTGATAATGCGCTCAACTCATCTGAAAATTTATTCAGTGACAGTGAAGCATCGAGCATGCGCCCAAGAATGGTGCGAATGCGGGCGTTGAGCATTTTCACTTTATAATCAACCACAGAGCTAAGCCCGGTCCCCGAGTAGATATAACGGCTGATACTGTCGTAATTGTCCTGTATGCCACGCGCGAGGGTAGGCAAGGTGAACAGCTCATCACGAAAGAGGGTACCGAGCACTAAAGGCATCGCAATGGCACCTGCAATATCCCAGCCCGATATGGCGCTATCGAAAATAAGCGACACAGGGGCGGCGACCAATCCCAACCCCATGAATGTGTACTTCAACGCCGCAGGAATATCGGCAACCGATAACTGCTTCATCGATTTACCATTTTTCTCTGCCCGGCACAGAGCTTGGTAAGCTTGTGCGGCGCGATGTTTGACGGCCGGATCAGGCTTCACCCTGACGGACTGATAGCCAGTGACTTGGCCGTGCTCATAAATGGGAGTGACATAGGCGTCTACCCAATAGTAATCGCCGTTTTTACAACGGTTTTTAACTATGCCGCGCCAAGGTTGGTTGGCTTTTAAGGCGCGCCACATATCTGCAAATGCCGCTTTGGGCATATCGGCGTGACGAATAATATTGTGAGGCGCACCTGTGAGTTCTTCTTCATCGTAGCCAGCGATGCGAATAAACTCAGGATTACAGTAGGTAATCACCCCGCGCTTATCAGTGGTCGAGACGAGGCGCTCATCGTCACCAAATACAACTTCATTATTGCTCATAGTCTTTATCTTTTTTGGTCACAGTCAATTAAAAGCCTTATTGGTATTAGTGTAGTGGCTGGAGATTTTTATTAATAATTGTGTTAATAAATTGTTTCTTTCTGGGCGGAGCCCATAAAAAAAGGGCCTTGCGGCCCTTTGTTTCAGTTTTAAGACAGCGGTGCCTAGTCTAAAACCTTTGCGATGGCAGTGCAAAGTGGCACCATGTTAGTGTGCGTCATGCCTGCCACATTTAAACGGCCTGAGCCGACGATATACACGCCATGATCAGCTTTTAATGCATTGACTTGGTCTTTATTGAGCCCAGAGAACGAGAACATGCCGTTTTGCTGCTCGATAAAGCTAAAGTCACGCGACACGCCTTGCGCTTTCAATGTTTTGACAAACTCGGTACGCATGGTTTTGATGCGATCGCGCATGTCCGTCAGCTCTTGCAACCACTGCGCTTTGAGCGTCGCGTCATTCAAGATGGTGGTGACGACGGCGGCACCATGAGCAGGTGGATTAGAGTAGATAACGCGAGCGATGGTTTTCACCTGACTAAAGGCCTTGGTGGCTTCTTCTTGGTTACGGCCAACGAGCGTGAATGCACCCACTCGTTCGTTATACAAGCCAAAGTTTTTCGAGAACGAACTGGCGATAAGCAGCTCGGGACACACCTTGGTAAAAATGCGTAAGCCGGCGGCATCTTCTTCGACACCAGTGGCGAAACCTTGATAGGCAAAGTCGAACATCGGCAATAGGCCTTTACGCTGACATAGCTCAGCGAGGGCTTGCCACTCTTGCTCGGTAGGATCGATGCCAGTCGGGTTATGGCAGCAACCGTGGAGCAGCACAACATCACCTGCGTTTGCCTGCTCGAGATCAGCGACCATTGCCTCGAAATCTTTATCATTCTTGGCCGCGTCATAATAGCTGTACTCAGCAAGAGGGAGGCCAGCAGCCGTAAAAACGCCTTTGTGGTTGGCCCAGGTTGGATTGCTGATCCACACCGTCACCTCGCCAAGATGACGTTTAATAAACTCACCAGCCAAGCGAAGCGCGCCGGTGCCACCTGGAGAGTGTGCGGTATGTGCGCGTTTGTCGTTGATCACGTCAGCTTGCTCACCAAACAGCAGTTGTTGCACCGCGAGGCCATATTCGGCCGTGCCGGGGATGCTTAAGTAAGACTTGGTGTTTTCTCTGTCGAGAAGTAGTGCTTCGGCTTTTTTGACAGAAGGGAGTACCGGTGTCTCACCGTGCTCGTTTTTGTAGACGCCCACCCCGAGATTGATTTTGTCTTCACGTGGGTCAGCTTTATATTCTTCAGTCAGTCCTAGAATAGGATCAGCGGGAGCGGCAGAGATTTTCTCAAACATTGGTGTCGTCCATGGTTATGATGAATGAAAGTCAAACTGGCTTTTTTATAACACTTGTCGAGAACAATAGAAACCGGAGGACAAGCGGCCAGTTGTGCGTTCGGTATCGGTTTATGCTGTAAAAGCGCGACTTACGTAGTCAAAACACAAGAAAAAGGCTGCAATATGCAGCCTTTTGAATCGCGAGTTTATTTAGAAGTTGGCATTGCGTGGTGAGCGAGGGAACGGGATCACATCGCGAATATTGCTCATCCCTGTCACGTAGGAAACGAGACGCTCAAAGCCCAAGCCAAAGCCTGAATGAGGGACAGTGCCGTAGCGACGAAGATCGCGGTACCACCAGAAATCTTCTTTCTCAAGCCCCATTTCTTCTAGGCGTTGGTCAAGCACATCAAGACGCTCTTCACGCTGAGAACCACCGATAATTTCGCCAATGCCTGGTGCTAGCACGTCCATCGCGGCAACGGTTTTGCCGTCATCGTTCATGCGCATGTAGAAGGCTTTAATATCTTTCGGGTAGTTTTTAACGACCACCGGGGCATTAAAGTGCTCTTCTGCAAGATAGCGCTCGTGCTCAGAGGCTAAATCGATTCCCCATTCTACTGGGAACTCAAAAGTTTGGCCGCTGTTTTGCAAGATGGTGACCGCATCGGTGTAATCCACCTGGGCAAAATCTGCATTAACGAACTTTTCTAGACGTGTGAGTACGTCTTTGTTGATGCGTTGCTCAAAGAATTTCATGTCGTCTTGGCGCTCTTCAAGCACCGCTTTGAACACATACTTAAGCATGGCTTCTGCGAGGGCCGCTGAATCATCCAGATCGGCAAACGCCACTTCCGGCTCGACCATCCAAAACTCCGCCAAGTGACGGCTGGTGTTTGAGTTTTCAGCACGGAAGGTTGGGCCGAAGGTGTAGACTTTGCTCAACGCACAGGCATAGGTTTCGGCGTTTAGCTGGCCGGATACGGTCAAGAAGGCTTCTTTGCCGAAAAAGTCTTGGTCAAAGTCGACGTCGCCTTGTTCGGTTTTGGGCACATTCGCCAAGTCCAAGCTAGAGACGCGGAACATCTCGCCAGCACCTTCACAGTCTGAGGCGGTGATCAATGGCGCAGACATCCAGTAGTAGCCTTGCTCATGGAAAAAGCGATGGATCGCTTGTGACAAGGTGTGGCGAACGCGCGCCACCGCACCAATCACGTTTGAGCGTGGGCGCAAATGGGCCACTTCACGCAAGTATTCGATAGAATGACGTGTTTTCGCCATCGGATAGGTATCAGGGTCGTCTACCCAACCGACGACTTTCACGGCTGTGGCTTGCAGCTCATAGGCTTGGCCTTTTCCTGGCGACTCGACCACGTTACCCGTGACTTCGACCGAGCAACCAGCGGTCAAGCGAAGAACGTCTTGCTGATAATTATCCAGCTCATTAGGGACCACGGCCTGAATAGGGTCAAAACAAGAACCATCGTAAATGGCAAGGAAAGAAATACCGGCTTTGGAATCTCGGCGTGACCGGACCCATCCACGCACAGTCACTTCAGTGTCGACTGCCGCCTTGCCGCGCAGGACGTCTACTACAGGCGCGTATGTCATAATTCGCTTCTATCTCCGTTTAGGGTAATACGGCCATTCAGTGATGACCGCATCATTGATTTTGCAAGTTAGGCTAGCAAGTTTACCTGTATCCTGTATAGCTTCAAGACTTAGGCGAGTCTGAGAGCTTAAATTGGCCAATTAATCCTTCTAACTGCTCAACCAGTTGCTCAAGATTCGCGCTAATCGCTTTGACTTCATTCGCATTGCTGGCGGTGTCATTCGCGTGGCTTTGGATTCGACCCACTTGAGAGAGGAGGGCATCGGTCATTTGCGCTTGGTGCTCGCTTTGCTGGCTAATGTCGTCCGCGTTGTTATTCACTGTAGTGACTTGATCGGCGATGTTGCCTAGCGCCTCAGAGAGCGCCATGACGGTTTCGCCGCGCTGATTAGCACTGTCACTGGTCGCTTCCACTGCTTGTGCCGAGGCTTCGCTACCTGCACACAGGTTCTCGATAATAGTCTGGATTTCTCCAGTGGCATCATGGCTGCGGCTAGCGAGGTTACGCACTTCTTCGGCGACGACCGCAAAACCGCGGCCTTGCTCGCCAGCACGTGCCGCTTCGATAGCGGCATTTAACGCGAGCAAGTTGGTTTGTTCGGCAATTTCACGAATCACGCCCAAAATGGTGGTCACTTGCTGGCTTTGCTGGTTCACATCCAAAATTTGGCTGCGTACCTGGCTAATATCTTCGACGAGTTTGCGAATATCATTGGCGGCAACATTGGCAAGATCACTGCCTTGATTGGCGCTGGTGGCGGCTGATTCACTCAGTTGCGCCGCCTCTTGGGTGCGGTTTTGAATATCATGCTGATGCTGTTGAACATTATCGATCGCCGATGACATATCATTGGTTTCATGACGTTGGCTATCGGCTAACTGATCAGTATGACCGGACACACGAATCAAGTTCATGGCCTCGGCTGACAGCGTCTCGGAGGTGCGCTGAACTTGTTGCAAGCTGGCAGAGAAGTTATCAAG
This sequence comes from Salinivibrio sp. SS3, assembly GCF_001722105.1. Lineage (NCBI taxonomy): Bacteria > Pseudomonadati > Pseudomonadota > Gammaproteobacteria > Vibrionales > Vibrionaceae > Salinivibrio > Salinivibrio sp. SS3. Next base: position 62,402 of record NZ_MEBQ01000033.1, read on the forward strand.
CAACTGATCACAGCTATCACATAGCTCGCCAATTTCATCGCCTCGGGTATCATTGAGACGCTCCGCGAGGTTTTTATCATGGCTGGTACGTTTCATAAACGCAGAGACCCGCTTCAACGGAGACACCACCCAACGGCGGATCACAGTTAATGAGATCAGAAAACCGATCACAGCAATACTGCCCATGATCCCGGCAGTAATGAGCATTTCTTTATCTATGGTGCCGTAAAGCGGCTCGAGATCGTATTCCAGGCGAATCACCCCTAGCACTGTCCCTTCTTCGGCGACGTGGCACTGCAGACAGTTAGTCCCGCGATAATCGCTACTGGCTTTCATTGGCAGAGCAACCACGAGTCCTTTTTCACCGTTGCTGTCGACGGTTTCAACAATGGTTTCACCGTCTAGTGCGCGCTGATCAATCGCATCCTGTGGTGACTGCTCGGGATTGCCAGGGCCGAAAAAGCGAGTAATAGCGTCGGAACGGATCACTCGTGCCTCTTCAATGCCTTCATGAGAAAGCATTTTTTCGCGTAAGGTATTTCGTTGGCTAATGGTGCCCGTCAACATCAACATGTTAAGGCTATCAAAATAGTTAGAGGCTTTATCGAGCGTTTGCTGACTAACAATCGATGTCATCAGTGCCTTTTGCTGATGAGATTGGTAGGCCAAAGACGTGACGAGCACCAGAGCGAAAACAAGAAAAAGAGCAAGAAGAATTTTGCTCGCAAGGGTCATGCGCATGAGTCAACCATTTGTTATTAAGTTATAGATTTATCAGTTATAGCCTGTAGCCACTATGTTAAACCCAGAGTGCGCGAGTGGGGGAGTCCCCATATAAAATGTGTGATTTCATCGACGTAAATCGTCCTGTTATTGAGACACGAGTCCGCATTGTCGACTGAATGCCAGATTGGAATGTTAGCTGCGCTTAGCTGGCGAGGAAGCGATTGAGTCATCCGGCTAATTTGAGTAGCATGCGGCCTCTTATTGTTGTTGGAAGAGATAAAATGACCACCGAGTTGTTTAAAGAGTTCACCTTTGAAGCGGCACACCACCTTCCTAATGTCCCTGAGGGACACAAGTGTGGTCGTCTACATGGACACTCTTTTATCGTGCGTTTGTACGTAGAAGGTGAGGTGGATCCTCACACAGGCTGGGTAATTGATTTTGCGGAAATCAAAGCGGCGTTTAAGCCTATCTATAACCGCCTTGACCATTATTATCTCAATGAGATTGAAGGGCTGGAGAATCCGACCAGCGAAGTACTCGCACAGTGGATTTGGCAACAGGTTAAGCCAGATTTACCGTTACTCAGTAAAGTCATGGTCAAAGAGACCTGCACAGCCGGCTGTACCTATTACGGTGACTAAGGCGCGTGGCGTTGCACGAGTCACGGATCTGAGCGGCGGCGACCTAGGCCGTTGCTCTCCATATCAAGTGTGATACTTGGTTAGCGTGCGGCACCTTGGTCGCGCTAGAACGCCGTATAGCGCGTCCGGTGCGGTCAGGATGAGAGGGGTGTTTACCATCGATGCTCAGGCAATCGCCAGATACTTATGTGTCTGTATCGATAGCCGCCAACCTCGCTGAATGCAGGTATCAATGCACAGCTGGGTCGCGCGCGCTTTTTGACTCACCGGCTGTAACGCAATGGTCGCCGTATCAGGCGGCGGGCAGGTGGTGAGTAGCGCATCAAGCTGATCAATATCTTTCTCTGTTCCGACCGGGTGTTTCACTTCATTTGCCCGCGCCATTGCCTCTTTCAGCACTGGCAACTTCCCTCGCATATTGATTTTCGGAGACACAGTGACCCAGGTATTAGCCGACGCTTCAATCGGATAAGTACCACTCGTTTCTATTTGGCATTGGCAGCCAGCGGCTTCTAGCGCATGGGTTAACGGTTTTAAATCGTAAAGGCAAGGCTCACCACCGGTAATCACAATATGACGCGCGTGATAGCGGCTTAGAATGTCGGCGGTAATCGTATCAGCGCTGAGCCAGCACCAAGCGGGAGAGTCTTCAGACTTATCAATGATGAAAATCTTGTCTTTCCGATCTTTTTCATCGGTTTCCCAAGTTTGTTTGGTATCGCACCAGGCACAACCAACAGGGCAGCCTTGTAATCGGACAAACACAGAGGGAACCCCTGTAAACGTGCCTTCGCCCTGAATGGTTTCAAATATTTCGTTAACTCGGTACATGATGGTTGGTAGCGGTCGATGTAAAGCGCCACATTATGCCAATGAATACGGCTGAGATCTTGTTTTTTCACGCGTGATTAGCCGTTGAACAGCGTTACTGTTTAAGCGGGTTTTGTGAGTTTGTGCGCGATTTCAGCGATCTAAAGTGACCCACATCACGGGCTAGTGGCTTACTGCTTCACAATTAGTTCGCGAAGTAAAAAAATTCACGAAGACAGGTGGTATCAGGGGTATCACCATAGCCAAGCAGTTATAGGACAAGGCATGATTATTGGGCAGCCGGGACATATTGATCACATCAAGCGTAAAAATGCGGGGACGATTTATAATTTAATCGACCGTTTTGCCCCGATTTCTCGGATCGAACTGTCGAAACGCAGTCAATTAGCACCCGCCAGTATTACCAAAATTGTTCGAGAGTTGATGGACGCGCACTTGGTCAAAGAAACACAAATACAGGGTACCAGCATGCGTGGCCGGCCCGCTGTCGGCTTGGTGCTGGACAATGAGGGCTGGCAATTCTTATCCATGCGACTAGGGCGTGGTTATCTCACCATGGCACTGCACTCACTGAGTAGTGAAATCCTTATTCAAGAACGCCATGAAATTGATGTCATGGCGCAGGATGCCTTGCTTTCCACGGTGGTTGAATACGTAAAAGCCTTTTTCTCACGCCACCAAGGGACGGTCGATCGCGTGACCAGTATTGCGGTCTCGCTCCCTGGATTGGTGAACAGTGCGCAAGGCACAGTGATCCAGATGCCATACTTTGAGGTTGATCATATGCCGCTGGGGCCGGTGTTACATCGTGAGACGGGGCTGCCAGTATTTGTCGGTAACGATACGCGCTCGTGGGCGTTGGCAGAGAAGTTATTTGGCAACGCGAAAGAATCCGATAGTGCAGTGTTGGTGGCTGTTCATAATGGGGTCGGTGCCGGCATCATACTCGAGGGTAAAGTCCTTCAAGGGCGTATTGGCAATGTGGGCGAGTTGGGCCACATCCAGATTAAGCCTTTCGGCAAACGCTGTTTTTGCGGTAATTATGGTTGCCTTGAGACGGTCGCCAGTCTCTCTGCCGTGTATGAACAGGTACAGACGCTACTGGATGAGGGGCACGCGAGCCAGTTACAGGGTCAACCATTAACCATAGACGGCATTTGCGACGCGGCGGTGGCAGGCGATGGGCTCGCGCATCAGGTGATCACTGAGTTGGGGCATCACCTGGGTACGGCTATCGCGATTGTAGTGAATTTATTCAATCCAGAAAAAATACTCTTTGGCGGAGAGTTTAATCGTGCCAAGAGCGTGCTTTATCCCGCGATTATGGAGTGTTTAAAGACCCAAACCATCCCGTTATATAGTAAGCACCTGGTGTTGGAAGAGAGCTATTTTTACACCCAAGCCACCATGCCTGGCGCGGCGATGGTCAAACAAGCCATGTACGATGGCAATTTGCTGATGAAAGTGCTGGAAGGATAGGCGTCGTCGTTTCAGTGCTATGACGCCTGGTAACGCTGAAAAACTAACCTGAATGATGGCTTTGTCCTGTCTATCAGAGATAAAAAAAGCAGGTGATTCGCACCTGCTTTTGTGAAAGTGTTTCTTTAAATAGCGATGTTAACTATTTTTTCTTTCTTCAGCCATGCAAGCGGCTGCGGTAAATACCACATCGGTTGAGCTATTGAGGCCGGTTTCCGCGGAATCTTGCAAGACGCCAATGGTAAAGCCAATCCCTACCACCTGCATAGCAATCTCTTGTGGGATCCCGAACAAGTTACAGGCCAGTGGGATCAACAGCAATGAGCCGCCGGCCACACCAGATGCACCACAGGCTGATACTGCCGCGACAATACTCAGTAGCACCGCGGTGGCGATATCCACCTCAATGCCCAGTGTATGAACCGCCGCTAACGTCAATACGGTAATGGTGATCGCCGCACCGCCCATGTTAATGGTTGCACCCAGTGGAATCGAAACCGAGTAGGTGTCTTCATCCAACTCAAGACGGCGACATAGTTGCATATTCACCGGGATGTTAGCGGCTGAACTACGGGTAAAGAAGGCGGTTATGCCACTTTCACGTAGGCATTTTAAAACCAGTGGGTAGGGGTTTTGACCTGTTTTGAAGTACACAATCGCTGGATTAACCACCAATGCGATGGTGAACATGCTACCCAATAGCACACCGAGAAGGTGCATATAACCTGCTAGGGCATCAAAGCCACTTTTAGCCAGTGTGCTGGCGACCAAACCGAAGATACCCAAAGGCGCAAAACGGATCACAAAGCGCACGATCATCGACACGCCTTCTGACACGTCGGAAAATACGCGCTTGGTTTCATTTGATGCGTGGTGCAAAGCAATCCCCAAACCGATCGCCCAAGCGAGGATCCCGATGTAGTTACCGTTCATCAATGCACTGACTGGATTATCCACGATATTGAAAAGCAAGGTGCTTAATACCTGGCCAATCCCTTCTGGTGGGGTGATGCTGGCATCTGTGGTGGCAAATTCCAAGGTTGTTGGGAATAAGAAACTCATGGTGACTGCCGTCAGTGAGGCAGCCAGCGTACCGACAAGATATAGACCAATAATGGGACGCATGTTGGCGCGCTGTCCTTGCTTTTGGTTAGCAATGGAAGCTGCCACTAAAACGAAGACCAAAATGGGGGCGACGGCTTTCAACGCGCTGACAAAGAGTTGTCCGAACAGCCCTGCATTCGCTGCCCACTCAGGAGACAGGTATGCAAGGACACCGCCGGCAAGAATACCGACAAGGATTTGAAGTACCAACGAGTTGCCTCGGCTGACACTGGCGAGTTGTGTTTGACTCATGTGACTCTCACTTCACTGTGTTTATTATCAATGGCTGTTAATGAATCGTTAGAAGTGACGAATTAAACCAGTTTGATTCACCTGATGTAAAGGGAAAATTACTACTTTGCACTAGTTATGTAGGGTTGAGGCGGAGAGTTGTCATTAAGTAAAGGTTTACCAGGTGTAATTATTCTGTTATCGCTGCGAGATTAATGATGATAACGGGGAGCTTCGCCGAGTAAATGCATGCATTCTCTTGCCTCTTTAGCATAAAAAAAGGCGGCTTCGCAGCCGCCAGAAGGATAACAACTAACACAGAAATTTTTAGTAAATCGCATGTCCCACGGTATTGAGTAGTTTGCTTACGCCTTTAGTGAAATAGAGCGGCGCATTCGCAACCGTGTAGCATAGGCAGCCTTGTTGGGTGAATGGCGTATGGTGATGACGACTATCGAGCAAGATAAAATCGCCCGGCACGTATTCACCGCTTTCATCTTCGAAGGTACCGTCAAGCAGCAGTGTTAATTCATAACCTTTGTGGGTGTGCGCTGGCACCGAGCCGCCTTCATCAATATGAAGGAAACTGGCACGTGTTGCCCCTTCATCAAGGTTCAACCGGGCGCGCTGCACTTTGCCAAATGATGACCAGTTGGAATCACTAAAGCGTTGTAGCGCGCGTGGCAGTGTGTAGGTTTTGTCACTGACACTTATTTGTGTTGCACGGACGGGTGCTTGTGCATCGACGGCACCATCATTGGCGGCCGTATCTTCGAAAATGGCAGCAAGCATTTCGTCTTCAGCCGCATAATCCCAATCAGTAGCGGCCGTTTCTTCCTCGTCGAACACGGTCTGTGCAAGCGAAGCTTCTGCAGCGGCGACATATGCTTGGCATTCCTGGCAAAGCTCAACATGCGCTGACAACGCAATCGCCATCGAGGTGGGCAGTTTGCCAGCTGCAAACGCATCAAGTAAATCGGTCGATGGGTGATATTTAATCATTGTTTTACCTCCAGGTGATTGCGGAGCTTTTCCAGACCTAAACGCAATCGGGATTTTACGGTGCCCAGCGGCACGTTCAACTGTTCTGACAACTCTTGATGGGTAAGCTGTTTCAGATAAACGCCTCTTACCACTTGTTGTTGCACGTCGGGTAACTCATCAATGAACGACAGCAACTCTTGATCCATCATATATTGCGCACCCGCATCCGATTCATTGTCCTGCTGGCCGGATTCGAGCACGGGCCAAATATCATCACTGAAATTGTCTTCCCGGTTCGATTGCACCTTACGCAACATATCAAAGCTAATATTACGCATAATGGTGAACACCCACGTGGTCGCTGCGCCTTTGTCCGAGTTATACAAGTGGGCTTTGCGCCACACCACTAACATGGTTTCTTGTACCAATTCCATCGCCTGGCCGTCAGCACGAAGGTGCTTGGCACCGTACGAGCGGATCTTGGGACCAAAAAACCGGAAAAGACGTTCAAAAGCGGCGCGGTCGCGCTTCTCCGAGACTTTTAATAATAATGCAGACAACTCTTCCTTCGTCACGTCAGTCATGTTGGCACGCGTGTCCCGTCTGGAAATGGTGGTCTCAGTATACATGGTTTGTGGCGCAGTCATAGTTGAGTCCTATCTGTCGTAGCCGTCCATTTGGCTACCAGTACGTGAGTAGCAGTGATTGGATCACTCGACTTCCTCTTCGAGCAGCTGACTGATGAATTGTTTCGCTTCTTCTGCCGATTCTTGCGCTATAAACCATTGTTTTTGCGCATTAGAAAGCGGCAATATCTCCAGCCAACGCTGACAGCTCCAAGTTAAGTCGTCGAAAGGGGCCGCCTCATATTGCTCTGCGTGCTCAGGATGGGCCGCAAAGACATGTTTTAGCCCGGCAGCAATATGCGCTTTATCGTCGGCTTGGTCATCATCCAAATACTCGTCATGAGGCCAATCATTGAGAGCCCGTATGTCACCCACCCACAACTTATCGGCTTCTTGATCGGTCGATAGAATTTCCACACGTTGACGGCCGGCGATCGTAATCCCCAATAAACCGTCAGAGAGTGTTTCAAAATCGACAATGTCGACCAGTGTGCCGTATTTGTACAGGCGTTTTCCCTGCATCATTGCCAGCACGAACCCCTCTTGGTTTGCAGAGCACTCTCGGACGAGGCGTAAATAACGGGGTTCAAAAATGCGCAGTTTTGCCCTGCCACCCGGTAGCAAAAACAGGGGCAAAGGAAACAGCTTAGTCATACTTATGCCTCCTTCTATTGATTCAACATGCTCCCCACTACGCGTCGTGGGGCGCATGCGATCAAGATAGGCTTTGGATGGCGCTAATCATATTGACATTGATTGCTGCTGTGGCATTCTGGACGTCTAAATGGCCGGTCAAAAAAGGTAAAGGGAATGAAGATAAAACAACTTGGTGTCAGTCTCGCGTCACTGCTCGTCGCGGTATTGCTCTCAGGATGCGCTGAGGAGAATGAAACGATTAAAATTGGCGCGACGGTAGGTCCCCACGCGCAAGTGGTTGAGTCGGTGGCTAAGCAAGCGAAAGAGGAGGGGATTGATGTTGAGGTCGTGGAGTTCTCCGACTATATCTCGCCTAATGCAGGCTTAGCGGATGGCAGCTTGGATTTAAACAGTTATCAGCATCAGCCGTTTCTTGATAATTTTAACCAAAACCACGATAGCGAGTTGGTATCGATTGGTCGTTCGATCTTAATGCGGATGGGGATTTATTCTGACAAAGTCGACAATATTGAGGCGTTAGCAAATGGCGCACACATTGCGATCCCCAATGATCCCACTAATGCCGGTCGCGCGCTGTTATTGCTGGAAGACGCAGGTTTGATTACTTTGGCTGACAATGTTGGCTTTAAAGCCACGCTTCAGGACGTTCAATCCAACCCTAAACAGCTCGAATTTGTTGAAGTCGAGGCCGCACAACTGCCGCGCAGCTTACAAGATGTCGATGCCGCGGCGATCACTATGAACTATGTGATGTCATCAGGGCTTGATCCGAGCGAGCAGGGCATTTTCTTGGAATCCAAAAATGCGCCTCTCGCGGTGATGGTAGTGGCCGCGCGCAAAGACGACCAAGATAACCCGACGTATCAGCGATTACTCGCGTTATTCCAGTCCGACAAAACACGTCAATTTTTGCAAGACACCTTCAATGGCACCATAGAGCCAGCATTCTAAATCACCGTCACCCCATATAATCGGTCAGTGCAATGCTGGCCGATAGCCAAACGTCACTATTTGTTTACCACTCATACAGTTATTGCTGCTACCATAGTAGCTATTCGCTGATCCACCCTGTGTTAGGGTCGCGAGATCTACCTCCCCACATCACTAAAACGCATAGGAAACTGGATGCAATCGGCTAGTCGCCCATTTAATTGGTCGCCCGTATTGCTGGCATGCCTGACCGTCAGCATTGGGCAATTCAGCATGGGCTTAGTATTTCCGTCTTTGCCCTGGATAGCTCGTGATTTCAACCTCAGTATGGACAATGTCCAGCTACTGATCTCTGCCTATCTACTCGGGTTCGGGCCATCACAGTTTATCTATGGGCCTATCTCAGATGCGCTTGGTCGTCGCCGTGTATTGTTAGCCGGTGTATTACTCTCTTTGATTGGCTTAACCGTGATGGTGAGCTTTAGCGCCAGTTTCACGGGGTTGGTCATTGGCCGCTGTATTCAAGGAATGGGAACCGGCTGCTGTGCCGTGCTCTCACGCGCCTTTACGCGTGACTCGTATTCGGGGGATCAACTGCCGCAAGCGATGTCGTATTTGATTATGGTGGCGTCGTTCACGCCCATCGTGGCGCCCGTTATTGGCGGGTTCGTTAACCACAATCTAGGCTGGCTGGCGATCTTTATTTTGCTGATGGTGTACACCAGCTTGGTGTGGTGCGTGCTGTTTTTTCTGTTCAAAGAGAGCATGCACGCCCGTTCACCCTTGCCCAATGTGAAGGTGATACTTGGCCGCTATGGCGCACTGCTAAAAACACCATACTTTCTCTATTTCGCCAGTATTAGCTGGCTGAACTTTACCTTGGTGATCACCACGGTGTCGCTGATGCCGTTTTTAATGCAAGAGCGCATCGGGATGACCTCGGATCAATATGCGCTGTGGGCGCTTATTCCCACGTGTGGCTTATTGCTAGGTAGTACGCTAGTGTCGCGCATTCGCCCGCGTTTGGGTACTAAGCGTATGCTACTGATGGCACCGATGATGCAGCTCACCTCTGCGGTTTGGTTATGGCTGACTCCGATGGACCCTTTACTGCTGATGATCGGGCAGTTCTTTATGGTATTTGGTAACGGGATTGCGTTGCCGTGCGCTCAGTCGCAGGTGATGCAGCCTTACTCTAACCAAGCCGGTACCGTCGCTGCGCTCTCCGGTGGCGGACAGATGATTATTTCTGCGTTGATGAGTATGGCGCTATTGGGTTTGGGCGTTAGCGAAGCCTGGCACCTTGGTATAGTGGTGGGCGTATTTGCGCTGCTTTCTGTTCACAATATTTTCCGCGGTTTTGCCGCCCCGAAAGTCAACGTCGCCAGTACCCCGAGTGAGGCATCATGACAAATACGACATTGGAAAAGGGCATGTTTCCATTCATAACTCCGCGCCTGAGCATGCGGCCAATGATCAAAGCGGACTGGGCGTTGTTCCACCGCCTACACACAGACAATGCCGTCATTGCACAATGTTTTGATCCTATGCCACTAGATGAGATTGAAGCCCGATTTGAGCAACGGCTCACACCCTGGTCTCCGGACGCTAAGCACTGGTTGTGCTTGGTGTTTGTAGAGACGGCGACACAAACGCCAATTGGCGTCACCGGCTTTTTGCTTGAGCAGGATGTTGCTGAAGTCGGCTATTTACTGTTGCCGCCTTATCACGGGCGAGGCTATGGGACTGAGTCTTTGCAGGCCGTCACCGATTTTGCCATCCATCGTGTTGGTGCGCGAACCATCAATGCGACGGTGACCGCGGGTAATCTTGCCTCTGCGCGTGTGCTAGAAAAGGTAGGGTTTCAACTCAGTCGTATTGACCCCGATGCCTTTGCCATTGGCGGTGTTTGTTACGACGACTGGATCTACACCTATACCGCAGCATGATTTAAGTGTTTCCCCAGACTACTGATTTTGTTTTTGTTCGTTGACCTCAAGTTATATTGAGGTTTTAACCTTGATCTCGATGTTAGCTTTCCAAGCTCAGTTTTCGATAGCACGGATAAAGGGAATGAATGATGACAACAATCGAACACGTAAATATGACTGTGGTAGACATGGATGCGGCGTTAGCGTTTTTGGCGGTGGCTGTCCCCGATTTTAAAATTCGCCAAGATGCCCAATCGCCAAAAGGATATCGTTGGGTGCATGTGGGCAATGAGCACTGCTACTTTGCACTGCAAGAGCCCAACCCAAGTTCAGAGCCCAGCATACAGCCACGCAGTACCTACAAATCTCAAGGCGTGAATCATATTGGTCTGATCATTGATGACATCGATACCATCCGCGAACGCCTGCTTGAAAAAGGTTATCAACCCAATGGCTCAATGGCGCACGAAACCCACCGCAAGCGGATGTACTTCTATGACAAAGCCGGTTTTGAGTGGGAATTGGTCGCTTACTCATCCGACAAAACTGAAGAAAGATACCTCTACGAGTAACGCACAAAGCCGCACCGCTCGCTTTCCCAGAAAGAAAAACACCGCCCCATCTTCAACGGGGCGGTGTGTGCGTTATCGGCTCTCTACTCACCAAAAAACTGCTTAATTGCGGTGATCATACCTTGGGTGAGTTGGTCGAGTTGGTCGTCGCGGATGCAATAAGGTGGCATCACATACACCAGTTTGCCGAACGGGCGAACCCAAATGCCTTGGGCGGTCATCAAGGGCTGAATATCGGCCAGGTTCACCGGTTTGGTCAGCTCTATCACGCCAACTGCGCCAAGCACACGCACGTCTGCCACAGATTCCAATGCGCGAGCAGGCGCTAAGCCAGTTTTCAGCTGCTGCTCGATGTGCGCGACCGTCTGCGGCCAGTTACTTTCTAACAAGGTATCAATGCTGGCGCAGGCCACGGCACAGGCGAGTGGGTTGCCCATAAAGGTGGGACCGTGCATAAAACAGCCTGCATCACCGCTGCAGACGGTATCAGCCACATGGCGGGTGGTGAGCGTGGCGGCCAAGGTCATGTAGCCACCGGTCAGTGCTTTACCGACGCAGAGTATATCTGGGCTGATCCCCGCGTGGTCGCAGGCAAATAGTTTTCCTGTTCGGCCAAATCCGGTGGCGATTTCATCCACAATCAGCAGTACATCAAATTCATCGCACAGAGCGCGCACTTGACGCAGGTATTCGGGATGATAAAAGCGCATTCCACCTGCGCCTTGCACGATGGGCTCTAAGATCACCGCGGCCAGTTGGCCGTGATGGGCGGCGAGTGCGTCGCGCATAGGCTGTATGTCGCTAGGATCCCACTCACCGTCAAAGCGGCTTTGTGGCGATGGCACAAAATGATGCTGGGGCAGAAACCCTTTGTAGAGTTTGTGCATCGAATTATCAGGATCCGTCACCGACATGGCGGCGAACGTGTCGCCATGATAGCCATGACGCAAGGTCAAAAACTGTGCGCGTGACTCGCCGCGTCCCTGCCAATATTGCATCGCCATTTTAAGCGCTACTTCTACTGATACCGATCCTGAATCGGCCAAAAACACTTGAGTGAGCGGGGCGGGTGAATGCGCAACCAAGCGCTCACAAAGCGATACCGCGGGCTGGTGGGTGAGCCCGCCAAACATCACATGCGACATCTTATCGATTTGCTGATGCGCTGAGGCGTTCAGAGCAGGGTGGTTGTAGCCGTGAATGGCTGCCCACCATGACGACATGCCATCAATCAAAGCGGTGCCGTCCTCAAGATATAGCTCGGCGCCGCTTGCGTGTGAGACAGGTAAGCAAGGCAAAGGGTCGAGCGTTGAAGTGTAGGGGTGCCAGATATGTTCACGGTCAAAATGGGTGTTGATGCTCATAAATAAATCAGATGTAAACCAGTGTGATCTTGTTGTGTTGACAGGTTAACGTCTGTGGGTAGACTAGCCAAGCATTAAAACGACAACAACGGGGAAAACCGCGTGGAAATAAGACACAACTGGACCGCACAGGAAGTGCAAGCATTGTTCGATAAACCCTTCATGGATTTGCTGTTTGACGCGCAGCAAGTGCATCGTGAATATCATCCTGCCAACCAAGTGCAAGTCAGCACGCTGTTATCGATCAAAACCGGCGCGTGTCCAGAAGATTGCAAATACTGTCCGCAAAGTGCGCGGTATCGCACCGATGTTGAGAAAGAGCGCTTAATGGAAGTGGAACGCGTGCTTGAAGCGGCGGAAAAAGCCAAAGCCTCAGGCGCGACGCGCTTTTGCATGGGGGCCGCTTGGAAAAATCCCAAGCAACGCGATATGCCATATTTGCTCGATATGATCCAAGGCGTCAAAGGATTAGGGTTGGAAACCTGCATGACACTGGGCATGTTGGATGCCGAGCAAGCCAAGACCTTGTCGGAGGCGGGACTGGATTACTACAACCACAATCTCGATACCTCTCCTGAGTTTTACGGCAACATTATTACCACGCGGACGTATCAAGAGCGCCTCGATACCTTATCCAACGTGCGAGACGCGGGAATGAAGGTGTGTTCCGGCGGCATTATTGGCCTGGGCGAAAGTGCCCGCGATCGCGCTGGTTTGCTGGTCGAGCTGGCCAATATGCCTGCTCACCCAGAAAGCGTGCCGATTAACATGCTGGTTAAAGTGAAAGGCACACCGCTTGAGAACGTCGATGACGTCGACCCGTTCGATTTCGTCCGCATTATCGCGGTGGCGCGGATCATGATGCCCAAATCGGCAGTGCGGCTGTCTGCCGGACGCGAAGACATGAACGAGCAAATGCAAACCTTGTGCTTTATGGCGGGCGCCAACTCGATATTCTACGGTTGTAAGCTGTTGACCACACCAAACCCAGACGAAGACGCGGACATGCAGCTATTTAAAAAGCTGGGTATCAATCGCGAAGCGGTCAGCCAAAAGCCCGATCAAGTCACTGAGCACGACTTACTTGAGCAAGTGGCCGAGCGAGTGGCATCGCGCCCGCAAGAAGGCGATCTGTTCTACGATGCCAGTGTCTAAATCCCCATGACTGATACAACATCAGCGCTGATCCGCCGTTATCAGGATGAACTGGCCGCACGCCAGCAACAAGACCTATGGCGGCAAAGTGGTGACAATGCCGTCGCCGAGTCATGGCGCAACTTTGCCGGTAATGATTACTTGGGCCTCGCGCAAGACCCGCGGCTGGTGAAAAAGGCGCAGCAGCATCTTGAACGTTGGGGCGTGGGCGCAACGGCTTCACCGGTGGTATCTGGTTATACCGCAGCGCATCAATCCCTTTGCGAACAGCTATGTGACTGGCTGGGTTACCCGCAAGCAATATTGTTTAACAGTGGTTTTGCCGCCAACCAGGCGTTGCTGTTTACGCTGTTAGGTAAAGACGATGCCTTGTTTCAAGACAAACTCAACCATGCCTCCTTGATTGAGGCTGGCGTATTGAGCCCTGCCACCCAGCGGCGTTTTCGTCACAACGACATGGCACACCTTCGCCAACTGCTCGCGAAGCAAACCCAGCCTTCCGCATCGCTGATTGTCTCGGAAGGGGTATTTAGCATGGATGGCGATGTGTCGCCAACCGAAAGTCTTGCCACGATTGCTAACCAATCGGGCGCGCTCTGGGCTCTGGATGACGCGCATGGGATTGGCGTGTTAGGGCAAGAAGGCGAGGGCAGTATCAGTCGTGGCGCGCGGCCGGATATTTTAATCGTGACGTTTGGAAAAGCCCTGGGCGTCGCCGGCGCGGCAGTGCTGGCTTCTCCCACCATTATTGACTATTTACACCAGTTCGCTCGCCATTATGTGTACTCGACGGCTATGCCACCGGCGCAAGCGGCACTCATTGAGGATGCGATTAGACTGGCACGAACAGAGCACTGGCGGCGAGAAATACTCAGCGCCCATGCTGAACAGTTGGCGCAAGGGCTCCACGACTGGTTAGAGACGACGTCTGTTTTCGAACCCCCCGCTGGTAATCGGCAGCCTTTACCGCGACTGCTTGCGACACCTAGCCCAATCAAGCCGCTGATTATCGGCGACTTGGCAGCGTTACAGCAGGTGAATCACGCCTTGATGAAGGCGCACATTCGAGTAGGAGCGATTCGACCACCGACTGTGCCTGCCAACACCGCACGCCTGCGGATCAGCCTATCTGCGCAGCATCAAAAAACAGATATCACCGCGCTGATTGAGGCGCTTAAGCCGGTATTAGCGAGCGACAAAGCGTGTTGGGTGACAGCATGACCGTCGCCGATAAACAAGCGATTGCTCGAGCGTTTGGTCGCGCCGCGCCCCATTATGACGACAGTGCGACGCTGCAGCGCCGTGTCGGTCATCGGTTAATGGCATTGGCTGAGTCAGAGCAAAAGGCTGTCCGCCTCGGCACCGTCTTAGATGTCGGCTGTGGCACCGGCTATTTCACCCAGCAGTGGATGACTCACGCTAAGACAGTGATTGGACTGGATCTCAGCGCTCCTATGCTTGCAACGGCAAAAGCGCGCTGCGGCGATACCATGCTAGGCGTACAAGCTGATGCGGAGCATTTGCCGCTGGCTGATAACAGTGTCGATCTGGCATTTAGCTCGTTAGCGCTGCAATGGTGTGACGATTTGCACGTGCCATTGGCGGAGCTGAGTCGGGTCGTGAAACCCGGCGGGCAAATTCTTGTCTCGACATTGCTCACCGGATCCTTGTGTGAACTCGACAGCGCGTGGCAACAAGCATGCGGCACGTCACGGGTGAACCGCTTTATCACGTTATCTGGATTACAGCAGGCGACCCAACGCGCCGGACTGACGCACGCAACCGTGTTGCAAGAAAGCGAACAGCTGACCTTTGCCAATGCCCATGCGGTGATGAAAAGCTTAAAAGGCATTGGCGCCACCTATCGCCCGCAAGGGGCGGGGCAAGGGCTGGCGACAAGAGCGCAGTTTAGCGCGGTAGAAAAGGCGTATCAGCGTTTTGCACTCGCCGCCAACACCTTACCGGCGACCTATCAAATTGGCTACATAGTGATTCACCATCATGCATGACAGTTACTTTATTACCGGCACCGACACCGAAGTAGGGAAAACCTATACCACGGCGGCGCTGTTGCACGCTTTTATCGCAAAGGGCTATCAAGCGGTGGGCTACAAGCCTGTCGCCGCCGGTGCCGATTTAGCGTCTGATCACCAACTAAATAGTGACGCTGTCACTTTAAAGCATGCCAGTGCGATTGCATTGCCGTATGCCGCGATCAACCCAGTGTTGTTAGAAACGCCGTGTTCGCCGCACTGGGCGGCCGTGTTAGCCAACAAGCCCATCGATACCCAGATGTTGAGCGATGGGCTCGCGCATTTAAAACAGCAGGCCAGCCCAGTATTGGTAGAAGGGGCTGGAGGCTGGCAAGTGCCACTGAGTGAGACTGAAACGCTAGCCGATTGGGTGGTTATCCACCAACTGCCAGTGATCATGGTGGTGGGGATTAAACTTGGCTGTTTAAACCATGCTTTGCTTACCGCAGAGGCCATACGTGCACGCGGGCTTACGTTAGCTGGATGGGTGGCAAACGCCGTTGATCCCAAGGCGCAGCACAGTGACGAAATGATGCGCTATCTGGATGCGCATTTAGATGCGCCTTGTCTCGGGCACTTGCCGTTTGCTGCCGATGCCTCGCCAGCACAATGCGCGATCCACTTAGATATTACGCCGTTGTAAAGTTGTTGCGGAAATCTAGCGATCAAAAAAGCCAGCGCTGTGCTGGCTTTTGTCTATTTAGGTAGGCAGTTCGGGTAGACAATTACTTCTGGTCGTCTTGCACACCCATTAGGCTTTGCTGAACCTCGGCCATCTGGCGTGCAGCTGACGCGTCATCCGACGCTAACCCAAGCTCTGAGCAGGCCTCATCGAAGCTCATGCCGAGATGACAGGTTAAGATGTCGATAGCGACTCGGTAGTTTTCTTGCTCTGCCATGGTCTCACTCCATTGATAACGCGTTGCGTTGTTAAGGTTAGGTTGTCCACACGCGGTGGTTGTACACTTAATGCTTGATATGACCGCTGACTGCCCATTACTTTATTGCTTTACGCAGTGCATCAGCGTCATAGTTTTAAACAGCTGCGCATAAATTAGCCTGAGTAAACCGCGATGACAACTCGACCAAAGTCTATACTGGCAGGTTTTTGTCTTTTTTGTTGGGCTTTTCTGCCTCATTAATTGTTAACTGTTTGAATAGATTGTTAAAAACACAAGGTTGCGCGGTATCACAATTTGTTTAGATCAGATCGAAATAACGTGCCACACTAACTGGTCGGCGCAGAGAGTGGATGGGGCGGGCGCCATAAGCGACGACGGGATTTATTCGTAACAAATTGCATCAAAGGATTGTTTTTATCATTAATGCCCATACTATTTTTATCATTACAACAAATAAGCGCTAAACACTGGGTTTAAGCGACGGAGACACACCATGAAACGCTTAGGATTATTTCTTGCTACCAACCTTGCGGTACTGGTCGTATTTAGCATTGTGCTGAATATCATTTATGCCGTGACAGGCATGCAACCAGGCAGCTTATCTGGATTGCTGGTACTGGCAGCGGTATTTGGTTTTGGCGGCTCGTTGATATCGTTGCTAATGTCAAAATCCATGGCATTACGCTCGGTGGGGGCGCAAGTGATTGAGCACCCACGCAACGAAACCGAGCACTGGCTAATGAATACGGTCAGTCAGCAAGCTCAACGTGCTGGCATTGGTATGCCAACCGTGGCGGTATACAACTCGCCTGACATCAACGCCTTTGCCACTGGGGCAAAACGCAATGATTCTGTAGTCGCGGTCTCAAGCGGGTTACTACAAAACATGACCCGTGATGAAGCCGAAGCCGTGCTGGCGCACGAAATCAGCCACATTGCTAATGGCGATATGGTTACCATGACCTTGATGCAAGGGGTGGTGAACACCTTCGTGATCTTTATTGCTCGTGTCATCGCCGGTGCGGTCAGTGGCATGAACAGTGATGAAGAAGGCGAAGGCGGCGGCAACTGGATGATGTACTTCCTGATCTCCTCCGTGCTAGAAATCGTGTTTGGTATTCTGGCGAGTATTCTCACCATGTGGTTTAGTCGTCACCGCGAATTCCACGCCGATGCGGGCTCGGCGCAGCTGGTGGGCAAACAGAAAATGATTGCCGCGCTGGAGCGTTTGAAAGTCAGCCATGAGCCGAAACTGGAAGGCTCAATGATGGCATTTGGCATCAACGGTAAGAAAACGTTGAGTGAGCTGTTTATGACTCACCCACCGCTAGAAAAACGTATTGATGCCTTGCGCCGTGGCGACTATCTATAACCAGATAGCCTTGACGTCGAGTCATCGATTAAGCGGCCTGCGGGCCGCTTTTTGTTTGTGTGCGTCGCCACTTTATTCCCTCACTGGCGAGCATCGCCCCCAATACAATCAACGCCATCGCCACCACGGTAAGTGTACTGACGGTTTCCGAGAACACGGGGATGGCGATCAGCGCGGCCAGCACAGGCGTGAATGCGCCTATTGCGGCACTCATTTCTGCGCCTAAACGGCGAATGGCAAAGGCATAGCTGTAGTTGGCAATGATCCCCACGCCTAAGCCTTGCGCCAGCACATGGTAGCCCAGCTCGCCCAAAGGCGCTTGGAGCAGGTTAAAGGAGACGAGCCCGCTCATCGCACCCACGGGCAGCAGCAAGACGGCCGAGATCGCGAGCACGGCACCGGCTTCTGCGGCATTTAAGCCCGTGACACGCACACCAATGGTAAACCATGCCCAGCTAATACTGGCTGCGAGCAAAATTAAATGGCCTTGCGTCACGCTCCACGGTGAGAAGAACAGCGAATGCCATAAAAACGCACCTATGCCGATCACGATCAGCCCGATGCCTAATCGCCGTCCCACCGACAGCGACTCGCCATAAACGCCCCAAGCAATCGCAGAGACAAACAGTGGCAAGATCCCGGGAATTAACGAGGCGCCATCGGCGACAGGGGCAAACTGCATCCCCGTGGCGGCGAGCAGATAAAACGGTAAGCCTGCGCCAAAGGCAATCGCAAACAGATAACGTTTGGGCACGGAGACAATATGGCGCACCCGATGACGGCTCAGCCAACCAAATAGGAGGGCGGCAGGCAAAAAGCGCAGTAGGGCAATATCGCCACTGGTTAACACCGACTGGCTGGCCTGACGCAATGAAATAAACAGGCTCGCCCAAATGGTCACGGTGACAAGCATGGCGGCGAGGCCTAGTAAACGTTGAGAGGTGGCAGGCATGGTTGATCACTTCCTTGTTAATGGCTTCAATTAGTGTGGCAGCGTCAAAGGAGGGATTGGTGGCAAATTAAAGGGTGATTTGCCATCATGTTGGCGTTTATCATCTTTAATTATCTTTTTGTTGTTAAAAATCACTAAGGAAGCGATTTGGACAGTAAAGACAAAGCCATTCTGGCGCTGTTACAAGACGATGCGCGCCGCACGACCGCAGAGATTGCCGATGCGGTTGGCTTGTCGTTTTCGCCGTGCGCAAGACGAATCAAAAAGTTGGAAGCCGATGGGGTGATAGCGTCCTATCAGGTCACGCTCGACCGCCAGCGGATAGGGCTTAACATGACCTTTTTTGTCAATGTGAGCTTGAGCAATCACCGAGAAGAGGCGATTGTCACCTTTGAGCACGCGCTGGTGGAAATGGATGAAGTTATCAATGGCCACGTGATCTCAGGGACTTATGACTATTTACTGGAAGCGGTGACGCGCGATTTACCGCACTATGAAGCCTTTATGCGCCAGTTACAGACCCTGGCGATGGTTAAAGACATCAATACCAATGTGGCGATCCGCGCGGTAAAACAAGGCGCGGCGCTAAAAGTGTAGCGCCGCGTGATCATCATGAAAGGGTGATTAGCGATTAGCTAAGATGCTGACTTAGCCAGTCACTAAAGGCATTTTGGGGCAGGGCACCGTTGAGTACGTCAACGCGCTCGCCGTTTTTAAACACCATCAAGGTCGGAATACTGCGAATACGATACTGCGCGGCCAATGCTTGCTGCGCTTCGGTATCGATTTTGACAAAACGAGCGCGGCCCTCTTCTTGCTCGGCCACTGCCGCAAAGGCAGGCGCGAAGCTTTGGCATGGACCACACCACGGGGCCCAAAAATCGACCACGACAGGGACATCGCTATTTAGCAGCGCATTAAAATTATCATTGGTACCTTCAATCGGCTTACCGTCCAGCACATCAGACTGACACTTGCCGCATTTGGGTGCGTCATTCACCCGCTCGCTTGGAATGCGGTTCATGGATTGGCAGTGAGGGCAGCGTGAGGTCAAGATTGTCATGGTGTTTCCTCGTTGAATTATTTGTGCCTAATATAAGTGGATAATTCGGTTCGCCCCAGTTTAATTTATCAATCACTCAAATAGAAAAAGCCGATGACAAGGCACCGGCTTTCATTGCAGGCTATTGATGCATTTCGCGCTAGAGTGCGTCCACCACCTTGAGGATGGCACTGAGCATATCGCGACCGAAGGCTTGGCTGCGCGCAGGTGACCAGCCAAAGTCTGGATCCGGTTGGTCATTGTGATCTTTAAACGGCATTTCAACCGTGTACGACAAGCAGTTGAAACGCTCACCAATCCAGTTCGAGCCCACGATTAGATTGGCTTTACCGGGGGCGTCTTTGTCATAGCCGTGCTCGTCTTGGAACTCTGGCGTCACGGTGAGTAAGGCACGCTTAAATCTGTCCTCTAAATCCGCCATGCGCGCATCGTAAGAAGGGATCCCCTCGCAACCGGCAACAAAGTTATACGGAATCGCCTCATCTCCGTGGATATCGAGGCACATTTTCACCCCTGTTTGCTCCATACGCGCACGAACATGATACACCTCGGGGCTGCGCTCAAGCGTGGGGGCTTGCCACTCGCGGTTTAAGTTGGCACCCACCGCATTGGTGCGCAAGTGGCCGCGCACACTGCCGTCGGGGTTCATATTCGGCACCACGTAAACGTCTGCCTTTGCCAACAGCGCACGGGCGGTGGTGTCGGTGTCGTCAAGCAATCGGTCGAGCAACCCCTCGATAAACCATTCCGCCATGGTTTCGCCTGGGTGTTGGCGGGCAATCAGCCAAATCGGTGTTTTCGGTTGCGCAGACTCACTGAGCTCTGAGCGGATTTTCAGCAGGCTAATATCGCGCCCGTCCAAGGTCTGGCCGAGGGTTTCTAGCTGACATTGCGGATAGGTCTGCGCTTGGTGAATTAAATCCAGGTGGCGCTCATAGCTATACGGCGCGAAGTAGGCGAAATACATCGAACCATGTTGCGGCGTGACTTTAATGGTTAGGGTGTCGCCGTCAAATTCGGTGGGGACACGGAACCAGGTATCACGGTCGTATGAGGCGACCGCTTGATAATCTTTCCAGCCTTCAGGGTAGGCCGAACCTGCCAGTTGCTGAATATGCAGTGTGTGAGCCTGATTGACTTGCGCCTCTAAGCGAAAGTGAAACCACTGATAAAATTCAGACTGGTTGTCGTTATGAATGGCAAGTTGAATGTTGTTGATGTCGTCATCGTTAACAACGCGAATATTCCCGCTGTCGAACTGGCTAAAAATACGCATAGAGCATCCTTTATCGGTTTGAGAGGCCAGCGGTGTTTGCACCTGAGGGTAAGCCTTTTGTTATTTCCGCTTCTTCTGTTGCCTATTTGAGCAGACAACGGACGTTGACGGATTTATGCTGATTGAATCTCTGTGATTATCTTGCCGTGCCAACGGTGAGCTGGCAAGGTGCTATCTCGATCCAAGCCAATTCTCCAGGCTTTTGAACACAAAAAGGAGCCATTATGCAGCTTCACGATCAGACGTTACTCAAATCTCAGGCCTTAATTAACGGCAAATGGGTTGATGCCGATAGCCAACAAACCCGCGCAGTGACCAATCCTGCGAACGGAGAGCACTTGGCGACGGTACCCAATATGGGGACGGAGGAAACCAGCCGCGCTATTGATGCGGCGGATGCGGCCTTACCCGAGTGGCGAGATTTAACCGCCAAAGCGCGGGCTGACGTGCTATATCGCTGGTACGAGCTGATGCTCGAGCATAAAGACGACCTCGCCGCGATCATGACGGCTGAGCAAGGCAAGCCATTGAAAGAAGCGTCGGGAGAGATCCAATACGCGGCGTCGTTTTTACAGTGGTTTGCTGAAGAAGCGAAGCGCGTGTATGGCGCGACTATTCCCGCGGAGCAAGCGGACAAGCGTATTTCAGTGATCAAGCAGCCGATTGGCGTGACTGCGGCGATTACCCCGTGGAACTTTCCGGCGGCGATGATCACCCGTAAAGCGGCAGCCGCCCTGGCGGCAGGGTGTACCATGGTAGTGAAGCCTGCAAGCGATACGCCATTGTCGGCGCTGGCGTTAGGGGAGTTAGCGTTACGAGCTGGGGTGCCAGCTGGGGTGATTAGCGTGGTGACTGGGGCGTCGGGCCCCATCGGCGATACCTTATGCGCCGACAGACGCGTCCGTAAGCTCTCGTTTACCGGCTCCACCGAAATCGGCGCACAGCTGATGGAAAAATGTGCCCCAACCATTAAAAAGCTCTCGTTGGAGTTAGGTGGCAACGCGCCCTTTATTGTGTTTGATGACGCCGATATTGATGCTGCGGTTGAAGGTGCCATCGCGGCGAAGTTTCGTAATGCTGGGCAAACCTGTGTCTGTGTTAACCGCATTTACGTGCAAGCGGGCGTGTATGAAGCCTTTGCAGAAAAGTTTATCCAGGCGGTGAGTCAATTGCAGGTGGGTAAAGGTACCGACGACGGTGTAGACATTGGCCCACTCATTAACAAAGGGGCAATAGAAAAAGTGAATGCCCATCTGGATGATGCCAAGCAAAAAGGCGCTGCGATTGAGCTGGGTGGCGCGTGCCCTGAGCTGGGAGAAAACTACACCCAACCGGCGGTGATTAAATACGCGACCCCAGCGATGCAGATAGCCAAAGAAGAGACCTTCGGCCCCGTGGCCCCGCTATTTTCTTTTGAAGAAGAGGCGGATGCCATCGCCATGGCCAATGATACCGAATTTGGTCTCGCGTCTTACTTTTATGCCAAAGACATTAGCCGCGTGCATCGGGTAGCTGAAGCGTTGGAATACGGCATGGTGGGGATTAACACCGGCCTGATTTCGACCGCGGTCGCGCCCTTTGGTGGGGTGAAGCAATCGGGCCTTGGCCGTGAGGGATCACATTGGGGACTCGATGAATATTTAGAAATGAAGTACTTGTGTTTGGGCCTTTGATAACGTGAGAGGTTTGTACCGCCAAGTGTTAAAAATTACTGACACGTAAAGCGGTTCTTACGCGGTTTATGGCAGTCAACTTGCCTCTAACGCCACCAAATTGGTGATAATTCAGGCAAGTTGACTGTTTTTTGGCGGCTTAGTGTATGAATATTTGCATTTGCCCACATCCGCTCTGTTGTTGGCTTTTCATCCGTGGTAAAACTCAAGTAATATGCGTAAGAGAAGTCCAACCGTTGCCTTGGTGCAGCATGTTGGCGAACCAAACCAAGTGGAGATACAAGTTTGATCAATGTGTTCCTTGTAGATGATCACGAGCTGGTTCGCACAGGGATTCGACGTCTTTTAGAAGACGTTCGTGGCATAAAAGTGGTAGGGGAAGCCGACAGCGGTGAAGCTGCACTCAAGTGGTGCCGGCAAAATCACGCCGATATTGTCCTAATGGACATGAATATGCCAGGTATCGGTGGGTTAGAGGCGACACGCAAGTTGCTTCGTTACTCGCCAGACGCCAAGATTATCGTGCTCACGATCCATACAGAAAACCCGTTCCCGACTAAGGTCATGCAAGCGGGCGCCGCGGGTTATTTGACCAAAGGCGCCGGTGCCGATGAAGTGGTGAACGCGATCCGCATGGTCAATAGTGGCCAGCGTTATATTTCACCGGACATTGCCCAGCAAATGGCACTCAGTCAGTTCTCTGCCTCTTCAGATAATCCTTTCAAAGAACTGTCAGAGCGTGAATTGCAGATCATGCTAATGATCACCAAAGGGCAAAAAGTTACCGACATTTCCGAGCAACTTAGCCTGAGCCCGAAAACGGTGAACAGTTACCGTTATCGCTTATTCAGCAAGTTGGGCATTAATGGCGATGTGGAATTGACCCACCTTGCTATCAGGCACGGCATGCTCGACACCGAAACCCTGTAACGCGAAGTAATCCAGGACGAGACCGCGCAGTGCCGAACACCTTCGATGCGAAAAGCTTTCTAAAAACCGTCCCTCACCAGCCTGGCGTTTATCGCATGATGAACGCCGCGGGTGAAATTATCTATGTGGGTAAGGCTAAAGATCTCAGTAAACGCCTAGCCAGCTACTTTCGGGTGCAGGTTTCCAGTGAGAAAACCAAAGCCTTGGTGCGGAACATCGCCGATGTAGAGGTGACGGTGACCCACACCGAAACCGAAGCGCTGATCCTCGAGCACAACCTGATCAAGCAGCACCGCCCTAAATACAATGTATTGCTGCGAGACGACAAGTCTTACCCTTATATCTATCTCAGTGCTCACGAGCATCCACGGCTGGCGATCCACCGCGGCGCGAAAAAGAAAAAGGGCGAATATTTTGGTCCCTTTCCTGATGCCAATGCGGTACGCAAAAGCCTGCACCTGTTGCAGAAAATATTCCCGGTTCGCCAGTGTGAAGACTCGGTGTATGCCAACCGCAGCCGTCCTTGCTTAATGTATCAAATTGGTCGCTGCTCCGGCCCTTGTGTGCCAGGGCTGATTAGTGATGACGACTACGCCGAGCAAGTCAATTTTGCCCGTATGTTTTTACAAGGCAAAGACCGCGAAGTGATCGACAGCTTGGTGACCAAGATGGAAACCGCCAGCCAAGAGCTACAATTTGAAAAGGCGGCGGAATACCGCGACCAAATCCAAGCGTTGCGCCGTGTGCAAGAGCAGCAGTTTGTTTCGCAAGACAGTGATGATGACATCGACGTTATCGGCTTTGCACTAGAAAACGGGGTAGCGTGCATTCATGTGCTCTTTTTGCGTCAGGGTAACGTGCTGGGTAGTCGTAGCCACTTTCCTAAGATGCCGGCAGAAACCGACCCTGGTGAAGTGGTTTCAAGTTTTGTCAGCCAGTTTTACTTGGCGCAAGCGGAAGGGCGCACCATTCCCAGCCATATTTTGATTTCTGACGATATCGGTGATGATCTTGGTTGGCTGTCAACTACCTTGAGTGAAATCGCCGGACGCAATGTGCGCCTACAAAGCCGTCCGCGTGGGGCCAGAGCCCGCTTTTTGAAGCTGGCCAACACCAATGCGCGCACCGCCCTGACCAGCAAAATCAATCATCGGATGACCATCCAGAATCGTTATCAAGCGCTGCAAGAAACCTTAGGCTTAGAGCCGGTTAAGCGCATGGAGTGCTTTGATATCAGCCACACTATGGGCGAGAAAACGGTCGCCTCTTGCGTGGTGTTTAACCAAGACGGGCCGCTGAAAAAAGAGTATCGCCGTTACAACATTGAGGGGATCACTGGTGGCGATGATTATGCCGCGATGGCGCAGGTACTGACGCGCCGTTATAGCAAACAAGTCGAGCCAGAAAAAATCCCCGATATCATTGTAATAGATGGGGGTAAGGGCCAGCTTAGCCGTGCTTGGGAGGTGCTCGAGCCGCTGATCGCCGACTGGCCGGTTAACCCGCTCATTTTAGGGGTGGCCAAAGGCACCAGCCGTAAGCCAGGGCTTGAAACCTTGATTAAGGTCTCGGGCGAGGAGTTTTCGCTGCCCGCCGACTCGCCGGCGTTGCACCTTATTCAGCATATTCGCGATGAGAGCCACGATCATGCCATTGCCGGACACCGCGCGGCACGGGGTAAAGCGCGCAAGCAAAGTGTGCTCACC
Organism: Salinivibrio sp. SS3; assembly: GCF_001722105.1. Classification (NCBI taxonomy): domain Bacteria; kingdom Pseudomonadati; phylum Pseudomonadota; class Gammaproteobacteria; order Vibrionales; family Vibrionaceae; genus Salinivibrio; species Salinivibrio sp. SS3. The sequence goes on from NZ_MEBQ01000033.1 coordinate 87,543, forward strand.
CAAATTGATGGCGTGGGCCCCAAACGTCGCCAGGCCTTACTGAAATACTTGGGCGGTATTCAAGAGCTGAAAAACGCCAGTGTTGAAGAAATCGCCAAGGTCCCCGGGATCAGCGCCACATTGGCAGAGAAAATTCATTCCTCATTGCAAGGTTAGTGGCAATGGGGCACCATAACCCAGTTAATCCTAAAATAAAAAGCTGAGCATGCGTCTAAATATACCTACCATTTTGACCTTTTTGCGCATTGCGCTTATTCCGGTCTTTGTTATTGCCTACTATTTGCCTTATGCCTGGGCGCCATTTGCGGCGGCACTCATTTTTGTGATTGCCGGTGCCACCGATTGGTTGGATGGTTATTTAGCGCGTCGCTTAAAGCAATCGACCCGTTTTGGCGCGTTTTTAGATCCCGTCGCCGACAAAGTGATGGTGGCGATTGCCATGGTGCTGATTGTCGAGCACTACGCCTCTATTTGGATTACCATTCCCGCGGCAACCATGATTGCGCGTGAGGTGATTATTTCAGCTCTGCGCGAGTGGATGGCTGAAATCGGCAAACGTGCCAGCGTCGCAGTCTCTTGGGTGGGTAAATTTAAAACCGGCTCACAAATGTTCGCCCTGACCATGCTGCTTTGGCATGGCGCGCCGTGGATTGAATGGTTAGGCTATGTCGCGCTCTATGCCGCAACCGGCTTAACCTATTGGTCGATGTATCAATATATGATGGCGGCCAAAGACGACTTGCTCGCCGACCCGGACGATGAATAAACCGAGCACTGAGCAAACGCATTCGCGTCCGTGACCTATCAATAAAAACGCAGCCACGATTTGGCTGCGTTTTTGTTTGCTGCTGGTGGCAGAACAAGAGAAAATGCCTGTTTGACGTCGCGCTTAAGCGAACCGCTGGACTTCGCGCTTTAGGATTAGCGCGGCTAGCTTAGCGCGGCTAGCCTAGCGCTTGGGAATGGTCAGAACAAAGGCCGCCCCTTGCAGCGGGGAGTCGCTGGCGTGGATGTTGCCATCGTAACTGGCAATGATTTCATCGCATACCGCTAATCCAATGCCAGTGCCAGGGTTGAGCTGATCGGCACGTACCCCGCGCTGGAATATGCTTTCCCGATATTGATCTGGTACCCCGGGGCCATCGTCTTCAATCGCCAGTTGCCACACTTCGCCGTGATCGTCGAGCCGGATTTGCACGGTTTCAAGGCAAAACCGATAGGCGTTTTCCAGCAAGTTACCGAGTAACTCCATCAAATCACTGCGGTGCACCGGTAAAGAGGCGCTTTCATCAAACGCTCGCACCACTTTCACCGGTTTATCGCGATAGGCCTTATCTAACATGCCCGTCAGGCTATCAATCGGTGCGGTCAGTGGGCTATCTTCGCGTTTCAGTCCACATTGCCCCACCAATGCGCGTTTGAGCTGATATTGCACCATGTCATCCATCTGGCTGACTTGCTCCAAAATCCGCTTATTCAGCTGCTCGCGCGACAGATGATTATCATCTAGCAGGGCATTGGTGGCGGATAAACGCGTTTTTAGGCTGTGCGCCAAATCGTCCATGGCGTGGCGATAACGGGATTTTTGCTTTTCCCGCTGGGTGATCATCCGGTTAAGTGCTTGGGTGACATCTTGCAGCTCGTCAGGGTAATCGTTATCCAGTGTTTGCTGACGTGATTCAGTAATCGCGATCAGCTCTCTCGCCAAGCGTCGCAGTGGGGAAAAGCTCCAATGACACGCGGCAACCACCAGAGCCGACGCCGAGACAAACAGCAAGCTGATGTAAAACCACGTCTCCGCTTCTAAATCGGCTAACTGCTGTTTTTGTTTGTCGACGTTGCGCAGCACAAACAGCCGGTTTTCGCTTTCACCGGGTTGTTTTTCTGATGAAAGTCGCTGCGCCACCACGTTAAAGCCAGCAATGGAAAGATACTGCGGCTTTTTCGCTTCGTTAGGGATCAGCGTGCAGATATCGTCGATATTAAACGCTTGCACATCGCGTGAGGCCCACAGCGTGTGGTTATCGGGCGTACATAGCACCGACATATAATCGCTGCTGGACGGGTCAAGCGATTGGATCCAAGCGGTCAGCTGGTCAGCGCGGATCAGCCCGTCTTTACTGAGCTGCGCCATCACCATCGGAATTTGTGAGGCCAGATCGCGCGAGTAAGCCGCCATTGAATTTTGCTGATACAGCTTATTAATCAAGGCCGCAAGCGCAATCGAGAAAAGCAGAATAATGCCAATCGAGGTGGCGAGCACTCGGGTGCGCAGTCGAGGGCGACATTGGCAAAGGGTAAATTGGCCTAGTTTCATGGTTTACTCAGCTTGGATCTCGAACAGGTAGCCTTGGCCACGCACAGTCGAGATGGGGTTGTCGTGTCCGGTTTGGATCAGCTTTTTACGCAGACGACTGATCATCACCTCAATGGTGTTAGGGTCGCCATCTTGGTCATGATACAGCACATCGAGCAAGCGTTGTTTAGAGATCACTTCGCGACTGTGACGAATCAGGTACTCAAACAAATCATACTCAAAGGCGGTCAGCTCTAGCGCTTGTCCATTGACGGTAACCGATTTCGCCAACAAATCTAACTCGATATCACCAGCGGTAATGGTGGGCTTCACAAAACCAGCACTGCGGCGTACTAATGCGTTTAGTCGTGCGACTAGTTCCGGTTTTTGAAACGGCTTTACCAGGTAGTCATCGGCACCGGCATCTAAGCCCGTGACTTTATCTTGCCAATTGGCGCGCGCCGTGAGCACCAAAATCGGCAGGCGTAGCCCTTTGGCGCGAATATCACGAATTAGGCTAATACCATCTTGATCGGGCAGACCAAGGTCAACAATGGCAATATCATTGGGGTATTGGTCAGCGTAATAAAGCCCTTCGCTGGCAGTGCTGGCACAGCGAACATGGTGGCCGAGTTCACTGAGTTCGGTGTTCAGGTGATGACTTAAAATCGAGTCATCTTCAATAATAAGAACCTGCATAAAAGCCCCTGTAAAACAAAAAGCGCCCGAGGTGGACGCCTTTATTATAGGTTTAATAAACTGAATTTTGGCTGACTCAGCGACCGTCTCCAGCGTGACGTTACACCAAAATAATCATCAAGGTGCCGGCCAAGGTCAAAATAACGTTGGCAATCGCATAGGTGCCCGCGTAGCCCAAGGCAGGAATGGTGCTGCGAGCATGCTCGTTGATCATATCCATCGCCGGCGCACAGGTTCTTGCCCCGATGATTGCGCCAAACAAGAGCGCGCGGTTCATCTTCAGCACATACGCGCCAATCAAATAGGCGACAATCACTGGAATAACACTGATCACAATGCTGGCCAGGATCACCGAAAAGCCCATGTCCGCGATGTAATCAAATAGCCGACTACCGGCACTCAGTCCAATGCCAGCCATAAAGGTCATCAGGCCGAGATCTTTCACCATATTTAGCGCCCCTTGGGGCACATAGCCGAAAGTGGGGTGGTTGGCACGTAAAAAGCCGAGGCTGATCCCCGCCAACAGCAAGCCTGCGGCATTACCTAGGCCAAAGGTCACTTGGCCGAAGGTGAGGGTGATCATCCCCAAGCCCAGCCCCAAAATAAAGAAGCAGCAAAAGGCGAGCAAATCCGACATCTGGCTATGAATCGAGATAAAGCCGATGCGGTCGGCCAAGCCTTTTACCCGGCTTTTCTCACCACTGATTTGCAGCACATCGCCTTTGTTGAGGATAATCCCTTGGTCCATCGGCATCTCAACCTGAGCGCGCACCACTCGGTTTAAAAAGCAGCCGTATTCCGACAGGTTTAAATCCGACAGCTTTTTCTGCGCCACGCTGTCATTTTTTACTACGATTTCTTCTTCGACAATGCGTAAGTCGAGCAGATCGCGGTCAAACACTTCTTTACCGTTACGGAAGCTGGGGTCCAGCCGCGCATGGCTGTCGGGATAGCCGACTAAGGCAATCTCGTCGCCTTGCTGCAAAATGGCGTCCCCATCAGGGTTAGCCAAAATGCCGTTACGGCGAATGCGCTCGATATAACAGCCGGTTTGGCGATAAATACCCAACTCACGCAGGTTGCGGCCATCAATCCAATCGATCAATTCAGGCCCAACCCGATAGGCGCGAATAATGGGTAAATAGACCTTACGCTGTGATTCACTGCCCAAGCCGCGCTCAATCGCAATCTGTTGGGCGGAGTGCTCAAGGTTATGGCGCTGCAACTTCGGCATCAATTTCGCCAGCACAATCAAGCTCACCAGGCCGGTGAGGTAGGCCATGGCATAGCCGACACTGAGGTTATCAATCATCATTCCCAGCTGTTCGCCTTCTGCACCGGTTAAGCCGGAGTTAAGCGCATCTTTCGCGCCCACCAATACCGGAGTGGCGGTAAGCGCGCCTGCCATCATGCCGGTGGCAATGCTGATATCCAGCCCCAAATGGTTTTGGAAGAACAGGGTTAAGCCAATGGCGCTGAGTAACACCGCCAAGGCAAGCAACAGGTATGATTTTCCGTCACGGAAAAAGACGCCAAAAAAGTTAGGCCCCGCCTCAATCCCTACGCAATAGATAAACAGCATAAAGCCGATGCTGAGGGTATCAGGCGAGAAGGTGAACCCCGCGTTGCCAAAAATGATCGCGGTAAACAACACGCCGATGGATCCGCCGAGTTGCACACTACCAATTTTGATCTTTCCGACCGCGAGGCCGAGGGCGAGAACCACAAAAAGGAGTAAAATATCGTTTTGGAGCAGGAGGTTATTGACGTCTATATTCACAGCACAAATGTCCGACAGAGCGTGCAGGGGGTTAATGTGGTGAAAATTATACCAACCTTAATCACACTTTGTTGTACAAATTTAGTGAAATAAAGATTAATTTTGCATAAAAAAACACCAGTTGCACGTTTTTTGGAAGCATCCACAAAAAATGGCAGCCTCGACTGGCTTTTTAGACCCAACCAACTCACCCGCAAGATCTCAGCCAAATCCTCGAAGCAATCTCACAGAATTAGCGCTCGCTAACATTTTGGACATTAGGGAATGAAAACGTTATCACGCCTCTGTTAGGCTAATCCTTACGACAAAAAAGGGAAATGGCCTATCGGATGCCCAAAACCGGCGGGCGGTAGCGTGGGAAAGGCTGGATAGTTAACCAGCTTACCGGATAGAAAGCCGAATCGGATGCACGCTTTCGCGGAGAAGCGAGAGATAGTAAAAGCGATAAATACTATTAATAACAGTTAGTGAATAAAGAAAAGGCGCGTATAACGGTTTTGAGGAAGTGAGTGTGCGCGCTAATAGAATGTTATGCAGGGAAATAATTCGAATGAGTGCAATTAAACCAGATCTAACTGAGTCGTTCATAAACGACGGACATTTTGAGGTTAACGAAGTTGGCCCGTTGTATTCTCCTTTGTTAGATCTGAAGATAAAAAGAGACAAGAAATTAAAGCTTATTCTAACGACTACATCAGATCCAAGTTCTAAAACTGAGTGTGAAGATCATCCTCCTGGTACGGTTAGAATTAATGAAAGCTTGATTAAAATGACATCAATTTCAGGGGCCAAGGTTGAATTAGCAGGGATCCAGCCATTTAACTATTCAATTTCAACTGATAGCAATGGTAAGTCAACTAGGACAGAACTTTCTTCTATAAGCAAAGCCTCAGTACAAATAAGAGATAGCAAACTTGGATTTTATTTAATTGAATGGCTTGAAAATGTTGATGATGGAGCATTTTTCTGGCCTGAAATAACAAGGCGTGAATCAGAAGATTCGAATATAACCGTCATTGGCTCAGGCTCAACCGCTGTACAGATAAACGAAAGATCTACCTCCGGAAAAAGTTCAAGAAACTGTATTTATCTAAGTCTAGATAATACTGATTTTCACTTAGTAACTTCAGGTGAAGATGATAATTCATTGGGGGTTAAGTCAGGTTACATATTATACAGTGGGGTTCCTTCTGAAGAATTTAGAAAGAAAGTTCGAAATTGCTTATCATTCATTATAGGCAGGCCATTAGTTCAAACTGGGCATAGTGTTTTTGACTCAGATTGGGAAATAGTCTCATCAGAAGCAATTAGTTCATATTCAATGGGACAAGAAGCCTTTAACATACACTCAATGCCACCAGTTCCTTTAGGTAAGAAATATCAAGGTGAACTTGATGAAGAAATTGTATCTCCTTTATTGATTTCTATTTATAGGGACTATGATAAATACAATTTTGGATATCTATCATGGGCATACTGGCATGCTATTTGTGCACCTGTTCATATAGCTGCCGTGCATTTTGTTGCTTGTATCGAGTCACTTCAAAAATCATTCATTAAGAACAATGGAAAATTATTTAGAACAAGCTTAATAGAGAAGTCTGATTGGAAGCTTTTTAGAACAAATATACAAGAAACCTTAAAGGGCATGGAAATAGGTGAAGCAGAAAGAAAAGTATTAGAAAATAAAGTTAATTCTCTAAATCAAACGCCGCAAAGTATCCTGACCGATAGATTCCTCAATACACTAGATATTCAGCTTTCAGATCTCGAGAAATCGGCGTGGAAGCAAAGAAATAATGCAGCTCATGGAAATGAAACTGAAGTAGGTGGAGAGATTAAGTTAATTAGAGAGATAAAAGTTTTAAAGGTAATATTTCACAGAGTGTTCCTCAAGATAGTTAACGGTGGTGATTACTATATAGACTATTACTCTATTGGTTTTCCAATAAAAAAACTTAATGAAAGTATCGAGAGTGATGCATAACAAAAGCCTGCAATCTGGCCTCCGGCAGTTGAGGCGGGCGTTAAATTACTAGGAGTGATAATTGATGCGCGGTGCTCTATGTGTTGCTGTTGCAGTCATATTCCTGACGTACTTTCAGTACAACGACATTGTAGAAAACGCTTCTTTACCGGTGATTCTTTCGGTTGTTTTTGGCTATCTACTATCATGCTTCGTTGATTATATTTTAAAGCTTGAATCAATTAATTTTATTCCAAGATATATCCGGCGCGAAGTTGGTTTTGATTCGATTGAATTTTCGTTTCGAGGTGAGAAGAGTAAAAAGGTAAATGTTTTTTGGCTACTAGCATCTAATGGTTACTTTTTCTCAAAGTTAATAAAAAATACTATCTCATATGCCTCCTGCCCAAAGTCCAGTGATAATAGGTGTGAATGTGAAAAAAGTGACAGGAAGATTTTTCTTGTAAATGCAAACAGGAACAACTTAAAATTATCGTTAATTCTTTTTTTTCTTATGTGGGGAGCCTCAATTCTTCCGATAACACAAAGCTTTCCTACATTTTTACGAGATATATTGACTTCCTTATTAGTATTTCGCTGCTTATCTAGAAGTGTCGAAATCATGTATGCTTTTGGCTCTTCACCGGATGTGG
>NZ_MEBQ01000034.1:0-4147 GCF_001722105.1 Salinivibrio sp. SS3
CCTAGGTCCTAGGAACTTTATCTGCAGTACGATAGGCTTCCGTAATCCGTCCCCCTTCATCTGTTTTCAAACTTCTGGGATCTTGTCCTGCTCCTTGCTCTAACCTAATACTTTGTAAGATAATTCCGAAACAATTTGGGTGGTGCGGCTTGCTAGCACGACTGCAAAAACAAAGGACAATCATGAAGATTTTGGTAACGGGGGGCGCCGGGTTTATTGGCTCGGCGGTAATTCGGCATATTATCGACCACACGACAGACTCGATCGTCAATGTTGATAAGCTAACCTACGCCGGTAATTTGGAATCCCTCACCGGATGGGAAGATAACCCGAGGTATGCGTTTGAGCAGGTTGATATTTGCGATCGGGAGGCGCTTGAACGAGTATTTACAACCCATCAGCCGGACGCGGTAATGCATTTAGCGGCTGAGTCACATGTTGATCGTTCCATTGATGGGCCGGCAGCATTTGTGGAGACCAATATTATCGGTACCTATACCTTGCTCGAGGTGTGCCGCCAATATTGGAATGGGCTCGATGATAAACGTCAAGCGGCATTTCGCTTTCATCATATCTCCACCGATGAAGTGTATGGCGATTTGCACGGCACCGATGAGCTGTTCACTGAGACTACCCCTTATGCGCCATCAAGTCCTTATTCAGCGTCGAAAGCATCGAGTGACCATTTAGTACGTGCTTGGCAACGCACTTACGGCTTGCCAACGATTGTGACGAACTGCTCCAACAACTATGGCCCTTATCATTTTCCAGAAAAACTGATCCCGCTTATGATTCTTAATGCCTTGGAAGGTAAACCGTTACCTGTTTACGGTAATGGCTTACAGGTGCGTGATTGGCTGTTTGTCGATGATCATGCTCGTGCGCTGTATCAAGTGGTGACGAAAGGCGCAGTAGGCGAAACCTATAATATCGGCGGCCACAATGAGAAGCAGAACATCGAGGTCGTGAAAACGATTTGTGCCATTATGGATGAGCTTGTTCCCATGCATAAACGGGGCTATCTGGAAGGGACACAACATGCATCGCTGATTACATATGTTCAAGATCGCCCTGGCCACGATGTTCGCTATGCGATTGATGCTGGCAAAATTGAACGCGAGCTTGGTTGGACGCCACAAGAAACCTTTGAATCCGGGATCCGCAAAACGGTGGAATGGTATCTGACCAACCGTGAATGGTGGCAGAGAGTCCTTGATGGCTCTTACACACGCGAGCGGCTAGGCGCGAACTAGCTTCCACACTTTTTCAAATCTTTGCTTTTTGCTCGCGGGCGTTTGGGTCTGGGAGCTTGGATCTAGGACTGTTTTTTATGAAAGGAATTATCCTTGCTGGCGGGTCAGGATCGCGTTTGTATCCACTCACGCGCGGCGTCTCCAAACAGCTGTTGCCGATTTATGACAAGCCGATGGTGTTTTATCCGCTGTCAACCTTGATGTTGGCAGGCATTCGCGACATTTTGATCATTACTACGCCTGAAGATAACGCCGCGTTTAAGCGTCTTTTGGGGGATGGGTCTGATTTTGGTATCCATCTGGAGTATGCTGTTCAGCCAAGCCCGGACGGATTGGCTCAGGCGTTTATCATTGGTGAAGACTTTATCGGCGATGATAATGTCTGCTTAGTGCTGGGCGATAACATTTTTTACGGTCAGTCTTTTTCAAATACACTTAAACGTGCTGCAGCGCGAGAATCTGGCGCGACCGTTTTTGGTTATCAAGTCAAAGATCCTGAGCGTTTTGGTGTGGTTGAGTTTGACGAGACAATGAAGGCCATATCGATTGAAGAAAAACCGTCAGCGCCAAAATCCCAGTTCGCGGTCACAGGGTTGTATTTTTATGATAACCGTGTGGTTGAGATGGCAAAGCGAGTCAAACCGTCAGCCCGTGGTGAGCTTGAGATTACAGCGATTAATGAAATGTACTTACATGATGACGCGCTTAATGTCGAGCTATTGGGCCGTGGTTTTGCTTGGCTGGACACCGGTACCCATGAAAGTTTGCACGAGGCATCGTCGTTTGTGCAAACCATTGAAAATGTGCAAGGGCTAAAAGTCGCCTGTTTAGAAGAGATTGCGTGGCGACAGGGCTGGCTAAGTGACGAGCAATTACTGGCGTTGGCCGAGCCGATGATGAAAAACGATTACGGCCAATATTTAGCAAAATTGGTCAGTGAGTCAACAGCAAAAGGGCAGTCTGATGCGCGTTCTAATAACCGGTAGTCAAGGGCAAGTTGGTCACTGTCTGGTCGAGCAATTGATGGATAATGAGCAAGTCACTATGTTGGCTTGCGACAGGCATCAATTAGATATTACCGATCGTTCCGCGGTGATGAATAAGGTCAGTGAATTTAAGCCGGCGGTGATTATCAATGCCGCGGCGTACACAGCAGTTGATAAAGCAGAAAGCGATCGTGACCGAGCCTACGCTGTCAACCAAAAAGGCGCACAACACCTAGCAGAAGCGGCTGAACAGCAAGGCGCGGCGCTGTTACATATTTCAACCGATTATGTCTTTGCGGGCGATAAAGAAGACGCCTATCACGAACAAGACTGCCCTGAGCCACAAAGTGTGTATGGAGCGAGTAAACTGGCTGGTGAGCAGGCGATACAAACTGCGTGTTCAAAGCACATTATTATCCGCACGGCATGGGTGTTTGGTGAGCATGGCGGTAACTTTGTTAAAACCATGCTTCGCCTAGCGTCTCAGCGAGATAGCTTAAGCATTGTTGATGATCAGGTAGGCGGGCCGACGTATGCGGGCGATATCGCCAAGGCGTTGATCCATATCGCCCAGTGTATTGACGCAGGAAATGACGTAGCCTATGGCGTCTATCATTTTGCTGGTGAGCCGCATGTGAGTTGGTGTGAGTTTGCGTCGACGATTTTTACCCGTGCTTATGAGCAAGGTGTGTTAAAAGCAACACCCATTGTGACACCTATTTCAACGGCTGAGTACCCAACGCCTGCCAAACGCCCCGAGAATTCGCGCTTAAATACCAGCAAAATCATGGCGCATTTTTCTATTCCAGCGAGTGATTGGCAACGCGCACTTAGCAACCTTATTTGTTACCAGGATTAACCGAATGCAAGTAATTGAAACGACCATCCCCGACATCAAAATTATCGAGCCGTCAGTCTTTGGCGATGAGCGGGGCTTCTTTATGGAAACTTGGCATCAGCAACGTTTTGATGAACAGGTTGCAGGTAAGTCTACGTCGTTTGTGCAAGACAATCATTCTAAGTCGGCGCAGGGAATATTGCGTGGGTTGCATTATCAAACCCAGAATACACAGGGAAAGCTTGTTCGCGTGGTCAGTGGTGAGGTGTTTGACGTGGCGGTTGATCTGCGCCAAGGCTCTCCGACCTTTGGACAGTGGGAAGGCATTTACTTATCCGCTGAGAATAAACGCCAACTGTGGATCCCAGAAGGCTTTGCGCATGGGTTTTATGTAACGAGTGAAGAAGCCGAGTTTGTCTATAAGTGCACGGATTTTTACAACCCAACTGGTGAAGTGACCTTACAGTGGGATGACTCCGAGCTCGGTATTCAGTGGCCGTTGAAAGCCGATCCTCTCCTATCAGAGAAAGATAAAGTAGGGAAAAGCCTCGCTGAACTGCGTAACCTGGGCCTTCTCTTTTAGTTTTAGTCATCTGTATTCGTGAATGGGAATCCGCAGAAGAGCAGGGAGCAGGTCCTAGGACCTAGGACCTAGGACCTAGGAACTTTATCGACAGAGCCAGGCACGATACGCTTTTCCGTAATCCGTAATCCGTAATCCGTAATCCGTAATCCGTAATCCGTAATCCGTAATCCGTATTAGAAATCTTGAATACAGAGCGCTGCGCTTACAGAATACGGAGAAGAGCAGAAAGCAGTTCCTAGAACCTAGGACCTTTATCGACAGAGCCAGGCACGATACGCTTTTCCGTATTCCGTATTCCGTATTCCGTATTCCGTATTCCGTATTCCGTATTCCGTATTCCGTATTCCGTATTCCGTATTCCCCATCATCTTCCCTAGGACCTAGGACCTAGGATCCTAGGCCCTAGGATCTCCCTCCCAAATAATAACACAACTATCCGAAACACTTCGACGCAGCCACATACTCGCAGTACCTACTTATCTTG
>NZ_MEBQ01000035.1:0-860 GCF_001722105.1 Salinivibrio sp. SS3
ATGTGACATGGTTGATGACGAAGAGCTGCTTGAGCTGGTTGAAATGGAAGTTCGTGAGCTACTTTCAGAGTATGACTTCCCAGGTGACGACTGCCCAGTTATTCAAGGTTCTGCACTGGGTGCATTGAACGGCGAAGAGCAGTGGGAGCAGAAGATTGTTGAACTAGCAGAAGCGCTAGATTCTTACATCCCAGAGCCAGAGCGTGCGATCGACAAGCCGTTCATCCTGCCAATCGAAGACGTCTTCTCAATCCAAGGCCGTGGTACGGTTGTAACCGGTCGTGTTGAGCAAGGCATCATCACTGTAGGTGACGACGTTGAAATCGTGGGCATGAAAGACACCGCGAAGACCACCTGTACTGGTGTTGAGATGTTCCGTAAGCTTCTAGACGAAGGCCGTGCGGGTGAGAACGTTGGTGTTCTTCTGCGTGGTACTAAGCGTGACGAAGTTGAGCGTGGCCAAGTACTGGCGAAGCCGGGTTCAATCACTCCGCACACTAAGTTCGAGTCAGAAGTTTACGTGCTGGGCAAAGACGAAGGTGGCCGTCATACGCCATTCTTCAAAGGCTATCGTCCACAGTTCTACTTCCGTACTACTGACGTAACCGGTACTATCGAGCTGCCAGAAGGCGTTGAGATGGTAATGCCTGGTGACAACATCAAGATGGTTGTAACGCTCATCGCACCTATCGCGATGGACGAAGGTCTACGTTTCGCTATCCGTGAAGGTGGCCGTACTGTAGGCGCGGGTGTTGTTGCTAACATCATCGCTTAATTTGATAGACGCTGAGTCTTATCAACCAAAGGGAGCGCATTGCGCTCCCTTTTTGTTTGCCCTTTCTTTGACGATACCTTGATAT
>NZ_MEBQ01000036.1:0-817 GCF_001722105.1 Salinivibrio sp. SS3
TGTAAACATTCATTTCATACGTTTTTGTTTGTTTTTCTTGTATTTGCAGTCACTCAGTTGTAACAGTTCGACGCATGTGAAAAGCCGTGTCGAGGATTTTACTCCCTATGTTGGGTTTGATGGCGTATTGAGTCGGGCATTGGCGTCGATGCACGATATGGTGAGCTGGTGCCAGCATCTTCCTCATGATGAGGGATATTTTTACACTCTGAAAGGGCAAGTGAACCAGCAGAAGCTGTATGCCTTGCCTGCCGCTTGTTCTGTGACCGATATCAAAGCTTTGAAGGTACCGGGATTGGAAGGGGCGCGTCATCTAGTAATCTTGAGAGCAAAGAGTAACGAATAGAGGTCGAGAGCACGTGGGTAAAGTTATCGCGGTAGCAAACCAGAAAGGCGGCGTGGGGAAAACCACCACCAGTGTCAACCTTGCAGCGTCACTGGCTGCCACTAATCGTAAGGTGCTACTGATTGATTTAGACCCACAAGGTAATGCGACCATGGCCAGTGGGGTGGACAAATACGATGTGCATGCCACCGCCTACGACCTCTTAATTGAAGACACGCCGTTTGAGCAAGTTGTGGTGGACGACACGGCAGGCAGCTATCACCTGATCGCCGCCAATGGCGACGTGACCGCGGCAGAAATTAAGCTGATGGAAGTGTTCGCTCGCGAAGTGCGCCTGCGCACCATGCTGGAGCCTGTGGTAGACCGTTATGATTATATTTTTATCGACTGCCCACCATCGCTTAACTTGCTGACGATTAACGCCATGACCGCTGCCAACCCTGTGTTGGTTCCTATGCAGTGTGAGTACTT
>NZ_MEBQ01000037.1:0-2964 GCF_001722105.1 Salinivibrio sp. SS3
TTGGTGACAGCACGTGAGGTGGTGGAGTCGAAGTTTGCGTACAGGGTGATTTGTGGTGGGCTAGTGGTGTAGAGGTGGGGCAGTTGGTTGTGGCAAAGGGGTATAAAATGTTGGCGTGGGTAGTGGTGTGGAGGTTGGGGGGGGGGAGAAACGCAAAAAAGCCGACGACCGATCTATAAACCTTTCGATATGTCGGCAGAGACATAGGTATCTTGGACTCGAGAAGTGTATTAACAATGGCCGGTTTTCAAGACCGGTGCTTTCAACCACTCAGCCATCTCTCCGGAACGCGGCGTATAATATTGGGTTCGCTGTGGCTTGTAAACCCTTTATTTGCCGCTTTTTGTCTGCTCGCTCAAGCCGTGATCAGGTTGGCGATATTGGTAGCAAAAAGCGATTAGCTTGCCGCCAACCGCCCTGCTTTTAACTGAGAGACGTTAGCTGAGTCTCTTTACCGCGCAGTAATTATAGCGCGATAAAAATACCCGCCAGTGCCGCACTCATTAGGTTGGCAAAGGTGGCGGCAATCACTGCGCGCACGCCCAAGCTTGCCACATCTTTGCGGCGTTCGGGCACCATCGCACCAATAGAGCCCAGTTGAATGGCAATTGAGCCAATGTTGGCAAAGCCACACAAGGCAAAAGTCACAATCACCTGGCTTTGCACCGACAAGTTCGCTTTGATATCGGCAAAGGATAAGAAGGCCACAAACTCGTTGAGTGCGATTTTCTGCCCTAACAGGTTGCCGACGGCAAACACTTCGTGCACCGGCACACCAGTAAGCAATGCTAGGGGTGAGAATAAATAGCCGAACAGGGTTTCTAGGCTTAAGCCTTCGAGCTCAAACAGCTCACCAATACTCCCGAGCCCAGCGTTTAGCATCGCAATCACGCTGATAAAGGCCACTAGCATGGTGCCGACGGCCACCGCGACTTTCATACCGTTCATCGCGCCGCTGGCTAAGGCGTCAATCGCGTTCGCTTGATCGCTATCGCTGATTTCAACCTGGTTTTGCTCCGCCGGTGTTTCCGTCTCAGGGACGATGATTTTGGCCATCAATAGCCCGCCCGGTGCGGCCATAAAGCTGGCAGCAATCAGATATTTCAAATCCACACCCATCGCCGCATATCCGCCTAACACACTGCCGGCCACCGAGGCCATGCCGCCGACCATAACGGCGAAGAGTTCAGAGCGGGTCATTTTGCTAAGAAAAGGGCGAACTACCAAAGGAGATTCGCCCTGAGAAAGAAAGATGTTGCTGGTCGCGACCAAGGATTCTGCGCGGCTGGTGCCGAGTAATCGCTGTATGCCGCCGCCGAGGAGTTTAATAACCCACTGCATGATGCCGAGATGATAAAGGAGAGAAATCAGCGCACTGATAAAAATGATTAACGGCAGTACTTTAACAGCGAAAATAAACCCATCGTTCGCCAGTGGCCCAAACACAAACTCGATGCCTTCGTTGGCAAATGAGAGTAGTTTAGCCGCGCCATTACTCATTGCCCCAAGCATGGCTTGACCAAAGGGAATATAGAGCACCAGGGCAGCAAACCCAGCTTGCAAGCCAAACGCGCCTAGCACTGTTCGCCAGTTGATGGCTTTGCGATTGGTGGAAAATGCGCACGCGCACAGAAACAGAGCGACCAGACCTGCCGCACTATAGAGAAGTTGCATAAATAGATTACCTTGCCGTTGTGTTGCACTTGCGGTACGGATGAGTACGACACGCTGCCGGGGTGGCAAGAGGTTCCATCATGCGTTACATCGTACCGCGGGTTCGGTGAAGGTGGGCCCGACCTTGGACGCTTTTTCTTCAGCCGCGAATCGCGACACAGTCACTCTTTGGCTATCGCTGTGCAAAGAGCACATGTTGGGCGAGCATTCTATTGTGATTAAGCTCTCATTTCCAGCATAATTTGACGCTCGATCACACTTATTGAGTGGTTGTTGACCATTGCAAACGGCCCTTTTGGCTTTGTCTTGTCCCTCAGACAATGGTCGGATGTTTATCCCTCTCTTTTTGTGTCACGTTGTCAGTGTCTATCATTCACACTCGGCATCACGCCTACGTTTAACAAATTTGGCAAGATTGGTTGACTCGTTTGGCTCATATGATATTCATGGGTGGCTATTGACAAAATTATTGAAGGTAAAGTGATAAAAATAAGCCTCAATGGAAAAAACAAAAGCAATAGCGCTAAAAAATACAACAAAGCAAACACAACAACGCAACCACAATAAAGGAAACACACATGCAAACCGTCTCTTCGCATCAGACAGGACCTAGCTTGTCGGTGATGCAACGTCTACGCGCATTGGGGCCAGGAATCATGATGGCCGCGGCAGCTGTAGGCGGCTCTCACCTTGTTGCTTCAACCAAAGCCGGAGCCATTTATGGCTGGCAGCTTGCGGCATTGATCCTGCTCGTTAACTTGTTTAAATACCCCTTTTTTCGAGCAGGCGTACAATATACTGCGGGAACCGGTGAAACCTTGGTCGAGGGCTATGCGCGTTTAGGTCGCCCTTACCTGTGGCTGTTTGTCGCACTGAGTGCCGTATCTGGGGTGATTAACACCGCGGCCTTGACCTTATTTAGTGCCAGCTTGCTCAGCTATTTTGTGCCGTTTGATCTCTCACTGACGGTGCTCTCGAGCATTATTGTGGCTACCTGCTTAGTCATCTTGATTGCGGGACATTACAAAGCGCTGGATACCTTATCAAAAGTGATCATGGCGACGCTGACTTGCGCCACCTTGGTGGCAGTGACGATTGCCGTGGGGAATCCTGTCGCGGTTGAACCCAACTTCAATGCACCCTCGATTTGGTCTGTCGCCGCCATCGGCTTTATTGTGGTGACCATGGGTTGGATGCCGGCTCCGATTGAAATTTCTAGCATCACCTCGGTGTGGCTCAAGCGTAAAGCGCAATCTGATCCGATTAACGCCAAAGCGGCGCTGTTTTATT
>NZ_MEBQ01000038.1:0-1334 GCF_001722105.1 Salinivibrio sp. SS3
TGGCTCTTCACCGGATGTGGTGGAAAGTGTTTCTTTTCAAGTTTTCCGATTAACTGGACAATAAGTAAACACTCTGCACTTGAGCCCTGAATCAGATGAAAGATACAGCACTCTATCAAGCGATCCTTGGACTGATTCCGCCGTGGACTGTCGACTCTGTCCAGGTGGATGAAACGAGCCAACGTATTACCGTGACTATCATGTACGAAAGTCATTCAGGCGTTGCTTGCCCAACATGCTCGAAAGCGGTAAGAAAGCATGACTCTAGAAAGCGGATATGGCGTCATTTGGATACATGCCAATACGAAACATATCTTGAGGCCCAAGTCCCACGTGCTGACTGTCCAAAGCACGGGGTTCAGACCGCTTCTGTTCCTTGGGCATCTCCTGGAAGTCGTTATACCGAACTCTTTGAGACAAAGATTATTGAAACACTTCAGTTCACTTCTCTTCACTCTGTATCTAAAGCCTTTCGACTGAGTTGGGGAGCCATTGATCGGATAATGAAAAGAGCTGTTTCACGAGGGCTCGCCCGGAGAAATTTAAATAAGGTAGAAGATCTATTGGTAGACGAAACTGCCTTTTGCCGAGGGCATGATTATGTCACGGTGATGTCGAGCCGAACGGGTCAAGTCCTCGCTGTTGCCGACGGTAAAAGTGAACAAAGCTTAGCAAACTGCTATCGAGTGCTGCCTAACATCGCGAAACAACAGGTCCGTTCAGTCTCGATGGATATGAGCCAAGCTTTCATGAATGCAACCGAGTCCTTCTTTGGCTCACGATCTAAACGCCTGATTGCAGTTGATCATTTCCACGTGGCAAAAGTGCTCACCAAAGCTGTTGACGATGTTCGCAAACAAGAGGTTAATCGTCTACCGCCATACCTTAAACGAGAGTGCTACAGAACGCGTTATGGCTGGCTCAAAAGAAATAGAAACCTCACCGGTCGCCTGAGAGAGCGTATAAACAGATTGGCCAAACTCATGATAGATACAAGCCTTAGCTGGTTGCTCAAAGAGCAAGCAAGACTAATCTGGTACGGATGTTCGATCAGAAGCGCAAGGAATCAATGGCTAGAGTGGCTTGCTTTAGTTAAAGCAAGTGGAATTAAACCATTGATGACAGCAGCGGCGACAGTGAAAAAGCACTTACCAGCAATCCTTAATGCAATGCGGCTGAAGGCATCGAATGGCCTGGCGGAAGCTATAAATGCCAAAATCCAGTACATGAAGCTTAGAGCCAAAGGCTTTAGAAACAAACAACGGTTCAAGACAGCGATACTGTTCTATTTTGGGGGACTTGATATGACTTTCCACCATGAACGATGAAGAGCC
>NZ_MEBQ01000039.1:0-1306 GCF_001722105.1 Salinivibrio sp. SS3
CTTTAGAAGTTACTTATAACGGTGACCGTGACGATTATCACCCTCATTATCACGTTTTGGTTTGTGTTCCTTCTGGTTATTTTAAGAAAAACTACATTAAACAGGAAAGATGGTTGGAGTTGTGGCAAGAGGCGACTAAATACCCTCACATAACTCAAGTTGATGTCAGAGCTATTAAACCGAACCCAAAACGCCCAAACAGTGATGATATTAGCTCTGCCGCTGCTGAGGTTGGAAAATATGCTACTAAACCATCTAACTACGTTGTTAAGGGTCCTGATGGTAATTACTACGCCTTTCCTAAGGTTGTTGAGCAGTTAGCAGATAGCATTCGCGGTCGTAAGCTTGTGGCCTTTGGTGGCCTGATGCTTGAATATTCCAAAAATTTAGGTCTTGTTGATGTAGAGTCTGATTCCGTTGATTTAATCAACGTTGGTGAGGATAGCGCAGAGATAACAGCTGTAATGGTTAAGATTTTTCATTGGAATATAGGTTTAAGAAATTACGTTAACTAAAAACACTATTCTCACATAAAAAACCGCTAGTTAAGCGGTTTTTTTTCGCCTTTTGATTAATCAAATTTAAAATTTGACATAATATCATATTTGCAATATGATTAATCAAATTACAAATATGATTGAGGTTTTTAAGTGAAAAAGAGTTCTATTAATACTGCTGAAGCTATATTGCTTTTTGATACCGGTTCCTTAACTTCTTCCTTTGCTGCTCCCTCCGTGGTTTCTTCAGGTTGGATTTTGCATTTTAAGGCTAAGGGGTGCATTTATGTTTTATCTGCTCAACGTGATGACTTAAGGGTTTTTAAGTCTGCTGATGCTGTTATATCAACTGCCAATAAGATTGGATTTAAGGAGGTTACTTTTAACTATTAATTTGAAATTCTTTTACTCAGCGGCAGCATCGTATCGCCCTTAAGGCGCGGAGATGCAAAAGCTGTATTTTACTATTCGCCAGGTAACGCATGATTCAGCATGCGCCCTGACTAACACAATTAATTACGGGAAATTAATCATGTCTATTTTACATTTTACCTCAGAAAGCTTTAGCTCGACACTAAACGATACTCAGGACCTTTTTCTTGCCATTTCGATTTTATTGGATCATCCATCTTCTAGTGACCTTCAGATATCCATTAAATCACTTCTTGACCTTTTGGGTGAGGATTTACAGTCTTTACAGCGATTGAATCTGTTACAGAATCAAGATTCAGGGGGTATGGGGGAAGCCCCCATGGTAAGCGCTCCTTAGCCTTCGCCCTGCTAGACGTTTTTAACGAATAGTTTAACTC
>NZ_MEBQ01000040.1:0-782 GCF_001722105.1 Salinivibrio sp. SS3
CCTATGACGATGTCATTTTATCCGTTTCGTGCGAGCTTACTTTTTATGTTGTGACCAAATCACGCATTCTCTCTCCATTTTCCTTTTCTCCTTCTTTGCTGCTTCTCGCTCTCTACATTACCTCTCGCACAGTTACTCCTCTTCTTTTCTCCTATTCCATCCTTTCCCTTCACTCTCTCCCCTTTCTTCCTTCTCTCACCCCTCTCGCTCTTTCTCTTTTTCACCTCTTCTCCTTCCTCCTCCTTCTCCTTTTTTTATCTCTTTTTTCTCCCTTTCCTTCAACCCACACCTTCCTTCCCCTCTTCTTTTTCTTCCTCTTTTCTTCCCCCTCCTTCCTCCCTCTTTTCCCCTTTTTCCCCTTCCCCCCTTTCTCTCTCCCTCTCTCTTTTTTCCCTCTTTCCCTCTCTTCCCCTCTCTCTTTTCTTCCCCCCCTCCCTTTTTCCCTTCCCTTCCCCTCCCCCTTTCCCCCCTTTCCTCCCCCCTATACGCGTCCCGGCAACCCCTCTTCTCGTTTCTCTCAAACCCCCCCCCGATTCCCCTATTGCCTCCCTTCCCCTCCCCTCCCCTCTCTCCCCCTCCCCCCCCCTACCTCCCTCCTATTCCTCCGTTTTCCCCTTTTCCTCTCTCTTTCTCTTCACTTCATCCCCCCCACTATTTCTTTCTTCCTTCCTCCCCTTTCCCATTTTTCTCTCTCCTTTTCCTTTTTCCCCCTCTCCTTTTTTACACCCCCTCTTTTTTTTTTCTTTTTTCCCCCCCTTTTTCTCTCTTCTCCCCTTCCCTTT
>NZ_MEBQ01000041.1:0-69840 GCF_001722105.1 Salinivibrio sp. SS3
CGGATGCAGGCACGGTCAGCGTGAACGACATCACCAACGATGACGTGATCAACGCGCAAGAAGCGGGCGAGACCATCCCGGTCACCGGCAGCGCGAGCGGCGGCGACATCGCCGCAAACGATCAGGTCACCATGACCATCAACGGCACCGAGTACACCACCACCGTGGATGAAAACGGCGAGTGGAGCGTGGACGTGGCCGGCAGCGACCTGGCGGCGGACACCGAGTTCGAGGTGGTCGTGAGCTCGTCGGATGACGCGGGCAATACGGTTGAAACCACCGCGACCTCGACGCACACGGTTGAAACCAAGATCCAGGCACGCTCAGTCATCACCAACATCACCGATGACTCAGCGGATAGTGATTACAGCGATGTCACTATGCACGGCACGGGTGAGGCTGGTGAGACGATCTCGATTTATTTCGAAGGTGAGACTGGGACACCACTTGCTCAGGCAACTGTGGAGGCAGACGGTTCGTGGACTGTTGCTCTACAAGATATTGCCAGTATTGGCATTAACGAAAATGTTCGTCTAGAGGCGGTGCAAAGTGATGATGCCGGTAATCAGAGCGAACCCTCAGAGTCGGTGCATTACTGGCACGGTAACGGGGCGAATGTTAATACCGAAACTGGGGATGATTATGTCTTAACTGGTGCCGGTAACGATACGGTTAATATCATTACTGATGATGCTAACGATCAACTCGTCATTGACGGCGGTGCAGGAAATGACAAGGCTGTATTTAATACGAGTGTCGATAGCCTATCGTTCAGCAAAGATGACAATGGTTACATCATTGTTGAAAACAGTGACACCGGAGATCGTGTTGAGCTGCGTGATTTTGAATCGATCAATATAGATGGCGATGACAAGAATATCGATGAACTCTTCACGCCAACTGTCGATATTGTCGAAGACGCCAACGATGATGGCGTGATCAGCAGTGACGAGCTTGAAGGCCAGGTCGACGTTGAAGTCGGCTTGCCAGCCGGAGCGGTGGCCGGTGACACCATCCGCGTCAGCGATGGCCCCACCACCAACGAGATCGTGTTGGAGCAGAGCGACATCGACAACGGCAGCGTCGCGAGCTCGTTCGATGCGCCAGCGGAAGGTGAAACCCTCGAGGTGACAGCGGTGCTGGAAGACCAGTTCGGCAACACCTCGGCAGAAGGCAGCGACAGCGCGAGAATAAACTCAGTGCCTGATTCAGACGACGTACCGGCATCGACAGATGAAGATGTCGAATTAACGGGTAATGTGCTAAACGACGGTAATGCAACCGATACCGATGGTGACTCGCTTACCGTCACTTCCTTCACCATTACTGGTCAAACTGAAACTCACCCCGCTGGCGAGTCAGTCGCGATCGCTGATGTCGGTGAAATTACCATTGGCGGGGATGGTGATTATACCTTTACGCCGGTAGAGCATTGGAGTGGTGACGTACCGGTTATCACCTACACCGTTAAAGATGAATATGGCGATACCGCGGAAGCGACACTCGATATTAGTGTGACGCCTGTGGCTGATGCGCCTGAGTTATCACTAGGCGAGCTTGATCTGGACCTTGTGTCCACGAATCTTAATGTCTCAACCTGGAATTCAGTTGACGTTGGCGAGCCAAATGGGGAAGGAAACGGTGTCGATGCTGAAACCCTGTTGAATGCGATGAACAGTGCCGGGGACGCAGATACTACATCGACAACCGAAGACGTTGCCGTTGATACCGACTCAGGTTTAGACGGTGATCAGGCGATGCTGACCTCAGGGCTGATTTACCTAGAGGCAGGTAAAAGCTACAGCTTTGGCGGCTATGCGGATGACAGTGCTGCCATCGTCATTGGTGGCGAAGTGATTGCCGAGGGTCGCTGGGGTAGTCAAGGTACATCCCCAGGCCCAGGAGGCGAAAGCGGATCGAGCTATTTCAATGGCGAATTTACGCCATCAGAAAGTGGCTATTATTCGTTAGATGTTTATACCCACAACCAGAATGGCAAGGGCGGGTTTGACATTAAAGTCGCCGTAGGCGGTGGCGATGCCGTTGACTTAAATACCAGCAACTTTAATCTTGCGCCCAATGTCGATGCGCTAGAAGACGGTGGCTTAAGCGTTAAGAACTACGACGGAGATGACAAAGGCGGCTACTACACCCTCAATAAACCAGGAGAAGAAGGGCATGCTGGCCAGCCGATTAAGTTACCACCAATTAATGCAAGCTTGGTAGATCAAGATAGCTCTGAGACGCTGAGCCTCACGTTAGGTAATATTCCTGAAGGTTCTATACTGTCCGACGGTAATCAGGAAGTGATTGTCGAAAATGGCTCTGTCTCTATCAAAGATTGGGATTTGTCGAACCTTTCGATCTCGGTGCCTGAGCAATTTGCGGGCGAGGTTAATCTTCAAGTCACGGCAACCAGCACGGAGACTGGCAATGATGACACAGCGAGTGTTACGGAAGAGATTCCAATTTCGGTGCTGCCGATCTCGAACGGTTTGTCGGTGTCGGCTTCATTGTCTGAATTACCTGACGGCGCGCATCCAGCGGATGGATTAATTGATTATGCTGAGGAGCATAACGGTGGATCATCTGAGGACTATGCCCAAATCGTTATTGACACTGGCATCGGAGGTGGCTCTGTAACACTCACCGGTGGCGAAGGTAACGACCTGATTGTCGCAGGAACGGCAAATGGCGCTTATTTCTTATATGGATACGCAGGGATCCCTTCATCTAGCGGTGATAACGTCTTTGTGTCGCGCAACCCTAATGCGACAACAGCATATTATGGTGGAGATGGGAATGATGTCGCCTATCTACAAGGTAGGTATGACGATTATCAACTGCTACTGCCGCAAAATGATGCTGTCTTGAGCTTGAAATACCAGGATAATTTAGGCTCGAGTCATAACTTTTATTCCGTGGAAACCATCTACTTTGCCGATGGTAAATATCAAGTAGATAACGGCGAGCTGACCAAAGTCGCGGATATTGTCCAGCTGGATGTTGATGTGACGTTGAACGACAACGATGACTCTGAAGAAATCACATCAGTGATTATATCGGGCATCTCTGAAGGGGGCAGCGTACCAGATGGCGAGCAGCTTGATTCAGGTGACTGGCAAGTGCCGATTGATGCACTGCAGCCTAACCCAGGCTCAGATGCTGGCTTCTCGGTCACGCTTGAGTTGCCAGAGGGAGGTGCCCCTGATTTATCGGTGACCGTTGGTGCCGCTGAGGTCGATAATGGTGCGCCTGTCGATTTGCCTGAGTATGCCACTACCCAGCCGGGTATGACGAGCTTGCCGGCATCCTCTCCGAACGCTGATAACCAAGTGAGTGGTGGCTCTGGCGATGATGTCGTGATGGGAGATACCGGTGGCTTCACCATTGAAACGGTGCCGGGACAAGCTTATAACATTGCGTTGATTATCGACCGCTCAGGGAGTATGGATGAATCGATCACAGGCAGTGGTTACAGCGAGCCGAGCCGCCTTGATGTAGTAAAAGAGTCACTGACGAAATTAGTCGATTTATTAGCGAACCATGATGGTCCGGTCAACGTGAACCTTGTTGCGTTTAACAGTGAGGCGACGGGTAACAGTTTTAATTTAGAACTCGACAGTGTTGATGGATTAAAGGCGCAAATTGCGCAAATGTCGGCTGAGGGTAATACCTATTATGATGAGGGCTTTAAAGAAGCGTCTGGATGGTTTGAAAGTGTCAGCCAGGCTAACACTGAAAACCTCGCCTTCTTCCTGACTGATGGTGAACCCAATAGCAATCCGTCAAACAACGCAGCGGCATTCGAGACACTCGCCAACTTGGCTAGCGTGAATGCTATTGGTATTGGCGATGGGATCTCGACGACAACTTTAGAGCAGTTTGATAATACATTGGCTGAGCCGGAAAAAGTGATATTTGACTTTAGCGATGGTTTAAATGGAACCGCGGCAGGTGATAACCGAGACGAAGTTAAAATATCGGGCGATCGCTTAAATCTGGTCGATGATGATAACTGGGGAGCTAAAGGTAACCCTTACTGGGATAGCAACGATTTTTCGGCAACGCAAAATAGCACTATTACGTTTGATGTTGATATTGATTCATCGCTTTTGGGTGAAGCGAAAGGGTCACTCAGATGGCATATCCTCAATCGTGACACAGGAGAATGGGAACAGTCTGGGGTAGTTAATAGCACCCAAGAGACGGTTAGGATCGATGTAGAACCAGGTGACTACCAACTACGGGTCGAGTATATCGACGGAGATGGGCTGTTCGAGTCCTACGCGACGATTAGCAATGTTGTATTCTCTGGCGTTGATATCGTTCACTCTGGCGACGAATTAGATGTTGCGTTACAAGGTGGAGAAACTATTCGTAATATTGCCGGTATGGGGAGTGACCAAGTCACTGGAAATGAGGGCGATGATGTGCTCTTTGGTGATTCGGTGAATACCGACAACTTACCGTGGGGTATCGACGGAAATCCAGAAAGACCTGCTGACCTACCCGATGGCGCGGGACTTGAGGGGCTGAAAGTCTTCCTTGAAGCGTCCCAGGGTCATGAGCCATCCGATATCGAGCTGTATCAGTACATTAAGGACAACCACGCGTTGTTTAATGTCGAAGGGGATACCCGCGGTGGCGACGATACCCTAGAGGGTGGAGAAGGTAATGACATCCTCTACGGTCAAGGCGGTGATGACACCCTCATTGGTGGGCGAGGTGAAGACACCTTAATCGGAGGCACCGGTAGCGATAAATTCCAGTGGTCGTTGGATGATATGCCATCGTCTGCCGATGGCGATGGGACGGAAACCGATGTCATTGTCGATTTTGACAATCAAGGTGACACGCAAGACACCCTCGCGTTTGTCGAGGATTTAACCCAGCTCATTAAAGATGGGCAGGTATCTATTTCATGGCAAACCACTGACAATGATGAGGCTGAGGGTACCTTGACGATTGGCCTTGATGCCGATGGTGATAGCCAAATGGATCAGCAGATTGACATTGAAAGCTTGAGCGTCGTTACCAACGGTGGTCAGCAAGAAGTGGTGATCAACACCTTGATTGGTGGCCAAGAAGGGGAGCTAAGATTGACTGAAAATGATGATAATGCTGAACTTTCAGTAGGAGATAGCCAAGACCTAGAGATCAAAGTGGATACGGCGGACTGGTAATCGCCATCAGGCAGCGGCTATGATGTCGCTGCCTGCTATTTTTCGGTCAAAAGAGAGACGTAAGTGACTGACCAATCAAATAACAATCAATCCGTGCAATGGAAGATAGCCGCGGGTGAGCAGCCTACCGACGATCCCTTGCTGGATTGTTTGGTATTGCTTACCGAACACTATGGTACACCTTGTTCGGGTGATGCGTTGGTCGCGGGTCTGCCGATGACCAATGCACTACTTACCCCGGATATGTTTCCGCAAGCGGCGGGTCGAGCGGGCCTTGCTGCACGCTTGTCACGCCGTAATTTGGATAATTTAGGGCCGCTATTGCTCCCTTGCGTGATACTGTTAGCGGATCAAAAAGCCTGTGTATTACGTGAGATCGATAATGAAGCCGGTACTGCATTAATTCAGCTTCCAGAAAATGGTGGTGAACAAACCATGCAGCTCGAAGCGCTCGAGTCGATGTATGTGGGCTACTGCTTTTTGATCAAGCGCCAGTACCGCGGCGATCAATCAGTCGACTTACATCTGCATGACAATAAGATCCATTGGTTCTGGCAAACGGTTAAAGACGCGGCACCTATCTATCGTGATGCGTTATTAGCCTCTGTGCTGGTAAATTTATTCGCGCTGGTCTCGCCGCTTTTCGTGATGAACGTCTACGACAAAATCGTCCCTAATTTGGCGTTTGAGTCCTTGTGGGTGTTAGCCAGTGGCGCGACGCTTGCTTATTGCTTTGATTTTTTAATGCGCAAGCTTCGTTCGTATATGATTGATATGGCGGGAAAAAAGGTTGACATTATCGTCTCCTCCCGTCTGTTCGCGCGGCTGATGGGGACACCGCTCGTTAACCGAGGAAACAGTGTCGGTGCAACCGCAAAGCAACTGGGTGAGTTTGACTCGGTACGCGATATGCTGACCTCAGCCACCATCACTACCTTAGTGGACCTACCCTTTGCCGTTTTCTTTGTCGCTATTATCTATTTGGTGGCTGGGGATCTCGCGATCGTCCCGGTTGTGGCTGGTTTATTGATTTTGGGTTATACCATTTCCGTTCAGCCCAAACTGCGTGCCGCTATTGAAGAGAGTAACAAGTACGCCTCCGAACGCCATGGCCACTTGATAGAAAGCCTCTCGGCGTTAGAGGGCGTTAAAGCCAGTGGGGCGGAAGGGATTGTACAGCGTAGCTGGCAACAAATGACCGCGCATACGGCGAATTGGAACTTTAAAGTCAAACAAATCACCAACAATGTTTCTTACATTGCCACCTTCATCACCCAGATGATGGCGATTGCCGTGGTGATCCTGGGGGTATACCGGGTGGCGGATGGCGACATTTCCATGGGTGGGATCATCGCGGCAGTGATGCTCTCTAGTCGCGCGGTGTCACCGATGGCGCAAATGGCCAGCTTACTCAACCGTTGGAATCAAACTAGCACCTCGCTCCGGCAGCTGAATGCGATGATGGAGCAAGAAGACGAATTTGCCGATAAAGGGCACCTTGTCAGTCGCAAGCGCCTTAAAGGTGAACTCAGTGCCGATAACCTAGCCTTTAATTATCCAGAGACGGAAAAGCCTGCGCTGTACCCACTTAACTTTCGGATTCAACCGGGCGAAGTGATTGCTATCTTGGGGAAGAATGGCTCGGGAAAAACCACCTTATTGAAGCTGTTGGCGGGGCTTTTTCAGCCCCACCAAGGTAGCCTGCGGTTTGATGGCGTTGATAGTCGCCAGATACACCCTTCAGACCTGCGTCGCAACGTGGGCTATTTGGCGCAGGATGTGACGCTGTTCCACGGCACTATTCGCGAAAACATCATGTTTGGGACGCGCCAGGTGACTGAGCACCAACTGATGCGTGCGGTTCAGCTGTCAGGCGTGAGCTTGTTTACTGCGCAAGATCATGAAGGCTTAGATAAACAAGTCGGGGAGCGCGGTGAAAGACTGTCTCGTGGCCAACGGCAAGCGGTTTCCTTGGCGCGAGCATTACTTAACGAACCCCCCATGCTGGTGATGGATGAGCCGACGGCTAGCCTAGATGCACACGCCGAAAACCAGTTTATTAAAGCGATGGAGGTCGCAGCCAAATCACGAACACTGGTGATGGTGACACACAATATGGCCCTCCTTAACATGGCGCAGCGTGTGATTGTGATGGATAAAGGTCGCATTGTGATGGATGGCCCGCGCGATAAGGTGTTGAGCAAGCTCAACAAGGGAAGTGTGTAATGGGCAAGCCGGTTAAAAAAACGAGTCAACCCACTGATCTCGACATGGTCGATGATGTTTATGGCGCCATGATGACAGACACGCCACTTAAATACCGAGCGGTGGTTTGGGTGGCCTTGCTCCTTATCGTCAGTTTTATTGTCTGGGCCGCTTTTGCCGAGCTTGATCGTGTCACCCGTGGTAATGGCAAAGTTATTCCTCCCTCCCATGTTCAACTTATCCAGAGCCTGGATGGCGGTATTTTACAGGCGATGTATGTCGATGAGGGTCAGCTGGTTGAAAAAGGCATGCCCTTGGCGCGTATTGATGATACGCGGTTTCGCTCCGATCTGGCTCAGCAAGAGCAAGAGGTCGATAGCCTGCGCGCGTCGGTGACGCGGATGTACCATGAGCTTGACAGTGTCACGCTACAGCCGGCCAGTAAGCCGTGGCAACAACAGATCGATGTCACCATGCGCTCGATGACATTTCCTAACGAATTAACCAGCAGAAAACCGAATTTGGTCGCGCGACAAAAATCGGAATACCGCAGTCGACTAGAGAGTCTCAGCAACCAATTAGAGATCCAAGCGCGTCAAATCGTACAAAAAAGGCAAGCGCTGGAAGAGGTCGCCTCTAAGATAAAAACCTTGACCAACTCGATGTCAATTATGCAGCGTGAGATCAATATCACACGTCCTTTGGTGGAAAAGAAGATTGTCTCAGAAGTGGAACTTCTCAAACTAGAGAGACAGATCAATGATATGGACGGTGAGCTAACCAACTTAAAGCTTTCACGGCCAAAGATAAAAGCCTCATTGGATGAAGCGATATTGAAACGCCGCGAAGCTGCTTTGCAATTTATCAGCGAAACACGCGCTAAACTGAGTGAAACGGAAGCGCGGCTATCTCGATTAACAGAAGCGAAAGTGGGTGCTCAAGACAAGGTGAATAAAGCGGTTATCACCTCTCCGGTTAATGGCACGGTGAAAACAATACATATCAATACCCTCGGTGGGGTTGTTGACCCGGGCGAAGATGTGATTGAAATTGTGCCGACAGAAGATCAGCTGCTCGTCGAAGTAAAAATTTTGCCAAAGGATATTGCGTTCCTGCATCCGGGGTTACCCGCCGTTGTGAAGGTGACCGCCTATGACTTTACCCGTTATGGCGGCCTGGACGGCACCGTCGAGCATATCAGTGCCGATACGACGCAGGATGAAGAAGGCAATAGCTTTTATTTAGTACGGATAAGAACGGAATCATCACACTTAACCAGGGAGGATGGCACACCGATGCCGATTATCCCTGGCATGTTGACGTCGGTGGATATTATAACCGGCAAGCGGACAGTACTGGAATACATACTTAATCCTATCTTACGAGCAAAAGAAAACGCATTACGTGAGCGCTGAGAAATAGACTAATAGGAGCAATAACGTGCTGAATTTCTCGCATGTGGTCAAAAAAAAGCGTGTTGCGACGCTTATCCTGGCAATGAGCTTAAGCTCGCCGGCAGCCATGTCGCAAACCTTAGAGCAAGCGGTAGCGCGCTCTTTGGAATCTCATCCGCAGATCCGTCAAGCGTTTGCAAGGTATAAAGCCAGAGAACAGGCTATCGAGCAAGCCGAAGCCGGCTATTATCCCACACTGGATGCAACGGCAGGCGTGGGCTGGGAGCGCACCGATACCCCCGCGACACGTCGTGACACGACCACTGACGATGAGGTTGACTTGACGCGCCGTGAGCTGGGCGTGTCGTTGCGTCAGGTACTTTTCGATGGTTTCCGTACGCAAAACGAGGTCTCTCGCACCGAGAATGAGGCGACGGCTGAACAGTGGGCACTGATCGCGACGGCTGAAGACAAGGCGTTGGAGGTGGCAAAAGTATACCTAGATGTGCTTGTCGCCGATGAGGTGGTCACACTGGCGGAGAAAAACTTGGAGAACCACCAAGAGATTTATGATGCCATCAAAGAAAGTAACGAAGGTGGGTTTGCCAAAGCCAGTGACTTATCACAGGTCACAGGGCGCTTAGCGCGTGCGAACGCTAATTTAATGTCTGCACGTAATAATTTAGCGGACGCGCGTAGTACGTTTACCAAAATGGTGGGGGCGACGCCGGAGAATCTTCACCTACCAAGGCCTGATGAGGCGATGCTACCATCATCATTGGATACATTGATGGCGCGAGCCCTAGAAAAACATCCAAGGTTGCGCTCTGCACAAGCGGATATTGCGGCGGCGAATGCGGCCCGTGATGGCTCGCGTGCGGCTTACTTACCTGAGTTCAACTTAGAAGTAGACGCCAACTGGAACGACAATGTCGGGGGAGAAGACGGTGCCGGCCCGCCAGATGTTGGCGGTGAGAATAACAATATCCAAGCGATGGTGCGCATGCGCTATAACTTATTTAATGGTGGCGCTGACCGAGCACGTGAACGACAAACGGCTTACCAGACTATCGAAGCGCGTGAAATTAATGAAATGGCGCATCGTGATGTGATTGAAGGCGCGAAACTGGCTTGGAATGCCCGCACCTATCTTGAGCAGCAACGCGATTTTATGCGTCAACATGTCGAGGCGGCGACCGATACGCGTGATGCCTATCGCGAAGAATTTCGCTTGAATGCCCGTACTTTGTTGGATGTGCTTGACTCGCAAAATGAGCTGTTTGAAACACGCCGCGAGTACTTGAGTAAAGAAGCGGACGAACGTTATGCGCAGTATCGTATTTTGAACGCAACAGGAGATCTTTTAGCCTCCTTACGGGTCGATATGCCTGCAAGTTGGGATACAGAGTCTTTGACGGGCCAGGAGCGTGAACAATGAAACAGCTAGCCAGCGTTTTAATCACTGGGCTATTGCTTGGTGGCTGTGCCCCACAAGCTGTTCAACCCATGGAAGACACTGTGACGCAAGGTCGTGATTTAACGGATAGCGATAAAGACGGCGTGATTGCCGCTCGCGATCAATGTGGTGATAGCGTTGAACAAGCCAAGGTGAACAATGAGGGATGCCCAAATGAGCGTATCGAACAAGAGGCGTTTGAACTCAACGTTCAGTTTGCCACTGCGTCTGCCCAGGTTCGTGAAGAGCAGTATGCGGATATTCGCCGCCTTGCGGACTTTATGCGCCGTTACCCCAAAGCCAGGGTGACGATAGAGGGTCATGCGAGTAAAGTGGGCAATGCAGAATACAACATGGCGCTGTCTCAGCGACGGGCGGAAGCCATTGCCAATGTGCTAGTCACACAGTTTTATATTGACAAAAATCGTGTGGATGCCCAAGGGTTTGGGGAAACCCAACCGTTGATTGATGACGAGAGTGACCGAGCGAATGAACAGAATCGCCGTGTGATAGCATTTGTGTCAGGCGAACATGGGGTAACGGAGAAACGATGGACGATATACTCGTCAGAAGAGCAATAGTTCAGCGCGATAACCTAGACATGAAAAGAGGCGTGGAATGACGCTCCATCAACGTGTGCTCTCGTTTGTCATAACCGCTGCCGTGGTCATCCTTTTGGTGACCACGGCAGTGGTCTTTCATTTTGGCGTACAACAGATAGACCGAGAGCAGCAGCAACACTCACGCTTATTAAGCCAGTCACTCGCAGAGGCGTTACCTGTGGTACTTGAACAGGGCGACACGCAAAGGCTCAATAAACTGGTTTCTCACTTTATCACCATGCCTCAGGTGGAGAGGATTGTTGTCAAGCCTATGCTCTCGGGAGATCGTCAAGTGTGGGAGTCCGACTCTCCGGTTCTGGATGCACCGGGGTGGTTTATACAACTGACGGGGCTCACAACCCGTACCCGATCTGTCTCGGTAACCAATGGCTGGACTCAGTTAGCACAATTGACCATCGCCATCGCGCCGCAGCGTCACATTGAAGCCCTATGGAATCGACTTTTACAGCTCGTCTTGGGGTTAATGGCAGTGAGTGTACTGATAAGCTTGGGGGCGTCGGTCATGTTCCTTCGCGTGACGGCTCCACTGGGTGAGCTACGAAAACGGTTGAAAGCATTAGGTCATGGTGATTTCCACCCTGCGCGAGCCAAGACGCGTGTCAATGATTTGGTGGCTTTACAAAGTGCGTTTAACCTTGCCGGTCAGCAAGTTGCCAAAGTGCAGCAATCACAACAAGACGAGTTGGCACGCTTGCGCGATAAATTGATGGTTGATCCTGTCTCAAGATTACCTAACCGAGGCTACTTCCAGCATCAGTTGCAAAGTTACATAAAAGACGGCGTGGGTTGTACGCTCGTGCTCATCGAAGTCTCTTGGTTATCGCGACTGCGCGCACGTTATGGTTACCAATATCGTGATCAGTGTTGGCGCTTGTTAGGAGAAGCGTTAACACAAGGGGAGCTGGCGCAAAGCCATCAATTAGTGGCGCGTCTAAGTCATAACGAGATCGCGATACTGCTGACAATTGACGAAGAGCACTTAGTGCGTCGCTACTTGAGGCAACTGTTGCGCGCGATAAACCAAGAGCTGGAGCATATTGCCTTGCCCGTCAACCAAGGGTTTCATCTTGGTTTAGCGAAAACATGTACAGATGATACGGCCAGCCTGATGGCCAAAGCGGATAATGCCTTACAACAGGCTAAGCGCCAAGGTGACGTCTATTTCTGGCCTTCTGACGAGCAAGCTGACAGTCGTACTCGAGAGCAATGGCGGCAGATATTACTGGATGCGCTGAATAAAAATCCGCTCGCGCTTTATGCCCAGCCGGTTCGCCATCGCGATAATCAACATAATTGGCACCAAGAAGTGTATGCCCACCTTTGGGTGGATGAGAGTTGGCTGGCTGCGGGTCAATTGTTGAACCGTATTTCAATGTACGCATTGGGTGAAGAGTTTGATAAGTATGTGCTGACTAGGATTGATGAATACGCAAAAGCTAACCCTATTACGGATAAGTTAGCGGTCAACCTGACGTTAGAAAGTGTTAAAAGCCAAGCCTTCCATGATTGGTTACAAAACTTTTTGTTAAAAACCTACTTGGCCAATAAGTTGACGTTTGAAGTGAGCGAAATGGCAGTGCACCAAGAGCCTCAGGCATGCCGAGCGTTGTTTGAGATTATTCGAGAGCAAGACTTTGAGGTCGGCGTCGATCACTTTGGGCGTGATATGGATAATGTCGATTATATTAAAAATATAGACCCAGACTACGTGAAGCTCGATATTGGCTTTGGCCAGCCCTCGAGCGATGTTGACGATGTGTTCATTCGCATGTTGGTGAATATTGCCGCGTCTCGAGAGATTAAGGTGATTGCTACGGGCATTGAGCAATCAGAGCAGCATCAGTATTTTCATCAGTTGGGCTGCCACGGGTACCAGGGATATATTCTCCCTCCCATTCGGCTTGATAGTGACCACGCGCACGGTGGTCACGAGCGTCGCGACTAGGGTAGCCGTTTTTCCATTATCCACGCATCTTCATGACAGCCGTCGGCACAACGGTAATACTGTTGCCGGCGGTGAACTACTTGGAAACCATGCTTTTGATAAAGTGCTTTGGCAGGCATGTTACTCTCTCTTACCTCTAGCCAAATACTGTCCGCCCCAGCATGACGTAGTGTCGTTATCATCCCGTTTAAAAGTATCCATCCCCACCCTTGTCCCTGATAATCCGGATCGATAGCAATATTTAACAGCTCGGCTTCACCCGCGATACAGCGTGCATAAAAATAACCGATGATACATGAGGGAGCGGTGGTCAAGCGCAGTACGTAGTGATGGTCAAACTGATGAGACGAAACCGCCAGTTGTGAGGCTGACCATGGAAAGAGGTGGGCGCGCTGCTCAATGGCGGCGATCGCCACAACATCGTCGTGATCAAGTGGGGTAATCTGATAATCACTCATACTGACAAATTTGACGCCAAAGATCGCGCTTAGCCGCAGGGTTATCGTGCATCTGCGCTAAAGGCTGTGAATACAAGCTTTTCACGCCATCGACAATCACCTCAACAGAGCCAATATACCAACACCAGCTAAGGTGATGTTCGCCAAGGGCTGGCAACGCAGCATGGGGAAGTTGGCGAGCCTGTTCGGCATTTAATTTCATGCTTTTTAGGATGTTGCCAAATAGCCAAGCATCTTGATCGCTGAGAGTGTGATCACAGACCAGCAAGAGTTGGCAGTGGTCAGGCAATTGGATCACTTCTTGTTCACGGCCGTAGATTTCTGGGTGTCGCAATTGCCACACATCGAGATCCATGGCTTGTAAACGCTGGATATCCGTTAACATAGTTGGCTGACTCTCACGTTGACGTCGCGGCGGTGAGCTGTTTATACCACCAAATATCGTCCGGGTATAAGGGGGCAAACTCGGCCTGTTCGGCGGCGTCACTGGGGGCAATTTTTAACAGACTATAGCCCAGTTCAAACAAGGTAGACTCAGCCTCGTCTAACAGCGGCATCACCAAGTTTGCATCTGGGCTATGCCATAACGTAATTTCTTGGGTGTTATTGGCGGTTTGAGCGTCGGTGACGGCAATGTGCCCTAATATCTCTCCCATATCATCGGTCGCCAGGAGAGAAAGCGAGATCTGCCCCGTTTCGCGCAGCTGTTGAAGCTGATCGGCTTGCACGGGACGCATGAGCGTCTCTCGCCACCAACCGTCTAACCGAACCAGGTCGGCGGGCGCTTCTGTACGAATCATCATCACAGAGGTCGTGGTTATTAAATGGTGTAGCCAGAATAACGGATTCCCGATCCCGTGCAAGAGGTGACTGCGGTTTGTGTTTGATGATTACGCAGCTAAATGCATAAATAGTCAGCAAATTGTGCAATATGGCGACACAGTCTCCCCTGTTTGCTGATTTTGAGTCCTTTATCTATTTTTACAGTAAAATATGCGGTATATAGTGAGAAAAGCTTGAACCCATGACGCGTGCCTCATAAAGTGCTACTGACAACAAAGTTAAAAGTGTCTAATATATGAGACGTTTGTCTCGCCAATGAGATGGTCGAGAGTGATTTCCAGATGTGAGCTTTTCATGCCAATATCGTCGTTAAATGATTGGTTCTACTGCTTAACCGATAATAGTCCGTTCCTTTTTGCCATTCTCGACAGCAATGATTGCTACCTTTACGCCAACCAACGCTATAGCGAGCTGTCTGGCTTGGCCTTGCCGTCGTTAAAGGGGTTATCCGATATCGATACCCTAGGCGAGGCGTTTTATCAGTCGGTCAAACCACATTATGACAAAGCCCGACGGGGTGAATGCGCCGAGGGAGAGGTGCTTCTTACTGATAACTACCATAGCACTAGCTTTCACTTCAGTGTTGCCCCCTTGCCGAATGTCGCTGATGAAAGTGGCAAGCCCTGCGTGATTTTTCATGCCGCAGATACATCCGAACGCCAAGTATTAGCCAGTGCGCTCGAAGAGGCGGAGGAAAAATACCACCGTCTTAGTCAACTTATCGATGATGGCTGCTGTGTGGTTGAAGATGGCTGTATATTATCAGCGAACCCTGCGGCAGCTGGGTTATTGGGCGTCGGAAGTCTCGATGCGTTGGTGGGTGAGCCTTTATCAGACTATCTCGTGTCGACAGAGAAAGCGTCTAGCACCATTGACAGCCTATCGCGTACGCCGCTTGAGCAAGGTGTGTCGGTAGTGAGTGCAAAAAACAGCGCGCCGCTGACGGTGAGCCAATCACCTATCCATCTTTTGGGCAAAAAAGCGCATATGCTGCGTCTACAACCGACAATGACTGACTCGTCGGTTAAGCGCTTAAAACCCACCGAAAAAGAGGATGCCAGCAAAATCGGTGAGCAACAATCCGCTTATACGGATGCCTTAACCGGCCTGTATAACCGCTATGGCTTCAGCCGAGAGTTGGATAGATTGATCAAAGCTCAAACGCCGTTGGCGATGCTGTATCTTGATGTCGATAATTTTAAAAATATCAATGACTCTCTCGGACACCATGTTGGCGATCGTGTGCTTCAGGATATTGCTCAGCGTTTACGCGCCTTGCTCTCGGCGGATACCATTGTTGGTCACTTAGGCGGTGACGAATTTGCGGTGCTGCTGCCTAAGCCCGCAACGGACGACGCGCCTGATCAACTGGCCGACAAAGTCGTCGGTGCGATTAGCCAGCCTTTTGAGCTGCATTATTTTAGCAAGTATCTGGCGTGTTCAGTGGGAATGGTGCGTTATCCCGATGATGGTAAAGACGCGCGTCAGCTGCTGCAAAATGCCGATACCGCAATGTATGAGGCCAAAGAGCAAGGCCGAAACCGAGTGGTCGCCTATCATGACAGCATGAGTAAAGAAGCACGGATGCGGCTTTGGTTGGAAATCGAGCTACAAAAGGCCTTACAAAACAACGGCCTGGAAGTCTGGTATCAACCTAAGGTCAGTGCCAGTGATTATCGTATCAACGGTGCTGAAGCCTTGGTGCGTTGGAAACATCCGGTTGAGGGTTATATCAGTCCTGGGCGTTTTATTCCGGTCGCAGAGCGCTGCGGACTGATTGAAGCGCTTGGACGCCATGTGATGCGCGAGGTCTTTCAAAACGTGCGTCGCTGGCGTCAACAAGGCATGCTGCCGGGGCGAGTGGCGATTAACTTATCGCCAGAGCAATTTAGCAGCCCCAAGCTGACCGAGCACATGGAAAAGCTGATTAAAGCCACGGGAGCGAAACCAGAAGATATTACTTTTGAGTTAACGGAAAGCGCGGTGATGAAAAACGATGAGCATGCGCTGAATATGCTCAATGCGATTAAGTCACTGGGCTTTGCCCTCTCGATTGATGACTTTGGCACGGGCTACTCATCCTTGTCTTACCTTGCTCGTTTTCCGCTTGATGAGCTTAAAATTGACCGCGCGTTTATTCACGATATGGATGCTTTGAGTAAACAGGTGACGCTGGTGGAAAGCATTATTCATCTCGGCCGAGCCATGGAAATGACCGTGGTGGCAGAGGGGGTCGAAACCCGTCAGCAGGCGTCAGTGCTCACTAACCTGCACTGTGACACCATTCAAGGTTATTATTTCCACTCGCCCATGCCCAAGCATGAGTTTGAAAAGCTATTGCTGAAAAGTAAGCCCAACAAGCAACCTCCACAGGCACTGGCACCCAGTGCGCAGACAAGCTAACCGGATACCTGTTGGTATTACTCAGGATCAAAAATAGAGCAGTGAGCCTGCTCTATTTTTATTTTTGAGGCGCTCAGGAATGAAATACTAGGGCCGACGATAGGCGAGCCGATTGAGCTCAAGTAACGCATAGCGATGTTCGACAAACTCATACACGTTGCCTGACATGGCAAGCTTATACAATGCCACGGCGCGATCCTTGTCGCCTTGGAATTGATAGCGTTTAGCAAGGTAAAAGTAAGCTTCACATAAACGTTCTGCGAGCCGTTCATTGTCTTCACCTTGCGAGGCAAGTTGCTCTAGCAGCTCACGTTCGCTGAGCTCACCGAGGTACATATCGACAAGCTGCCAGCCCCAACCCGCGGTCTCCGCATTCGCTTTCCGCGTTGCTAGCGCTTGTTGCGCTTTGGTTTCCCCTTTCCAATCGCGCTCCACTAAATAAAGCCAAATGAGGCGATAAGGATCGTCGCTATCTTCTTGGTAGTGATGGAGTAAGTCTTGATGGGCCAGGCGATAGCGCCCCCCGTAATAAAGGGCAATGCCTCTGTTACGCGCGGCATAGCTGTGACTGTTATCCAGCTCTAACGTCGAGTCAAAGGCCTCGTAGGCAGCATCATAGTGGCCGTTTTGAGTAAAATAGACCCCAAGAATATTAAACACATCAGGTTGATCAGGCTTGAGTGACAGCGATTGATTAAAATCCAATCGCGCCAAGTCGCGCATCCCTAAGCTATCATGCATGAGTCCACGCTCATAATGCAGCTGGGCGCGTGCATCGTCACTCAAATCATCGCGGGCAAGCAGCTGGTCTATACGTGCCAGATGCACTTCCTGTTGCAGCGTGGGCTGTAAGGGGACGGCCATAGGAGGAAAGGTCCACTGGCTGGTACAGCCGGTCAATAATAACAGCGCCAGAATAGCCAGAGGCTTATAAAATCCCGCCCGTGGCTGAGTAAAAATGGTCATGAAGGCGCATCTCCGTGTAAAAAAAAGGGGGCCTCAGCCCCCTTTATACCATGAATGACGATATGACTTTAAGCGTCAGTGCTTGGTGCTTCTTCTGCTGGTGCAGCATCAGCGGCGGGGGCTTGTTCTGCCGACGCTTCTTTCATGCTCAAGCGGATACGACCTTGACGGTCAACTTCCAGCACTTTCACGTCTACCTCTTGGCCGATTTCGAGATAATCAGACACCTTCTCAACGCGTTGATCAGCGATTTGAGAAATGTGAACCAGACCATCTTTGCCGCCAATCACTGAGACGAAGGCACCGAAGTCAACGATACGCTGAACCTTACCGGTATAGATACGGCCCACTTCGACTTCTGCCGTGAGCGCTTCGATGCGTGAAATGGCATCTTTGGCAGCTTCACCGTCGGTGGCCGCAATTTTCACGGTACCGTTGTCGTCGATTTCGATTGTGGTGCCCGTTTCTTCGGTCAGCTGACGGATCACGGCGCCACCTTTACCAATCACATCACGGATCTTGTCAGGGTTGATGCTCATGGTATGAATACGCGGGGCGAACTCAGAGATGTCGTCGCGTGCTGAGCCGATGGCTTGGTCCATCACATCAAGGATGTGTAAACGTGCGCCTTTGGCTTGGTTCAATGCGATTTGCATGATCTCTTTAGTGATCCCTTCGATTTTGATGTCCATCTGCAAAGCAGTGACACCGTCATCCGTACCGGCCACTTTAAAGTCCATATCACCGAGGTGATCTTCATCACCTAAGATGTCGGAAAGCACAACGAAATCGTCGCCTTCTTTCACCAGACCCATGGCGATACCGGCCACGGATTTTTTCACCGGTACACCGGCATCCATCAGCGCAAGCGATGTGCCGCAGACAGATGCCATTGAGGAAGAGCCGTTGGATTCGGTGATCTCAGAGACTACACGCAGTGTGTACGGGAAGTCGTCCTGGCTTGGCATCACAGCAGCAATACCGCGCTTCGCTAGGCGACCATGGCCGATTTCGCGGCGCTTTGGTGAGCCAACAAAACCGGTTTCACCCACACAATAAGGCGGGAAGTTGTAGTGCAGCATGAAGCCTTCTTGGCGCTCACCCATGATTGAGTCAATGGTTTGCGCGTCACGCTGAGTACCCAATGTCGCGGTGACTAGCGCTTGCGTTTCACCACGGGTAAACAAGGCGCTGCCGTGTGTACGTGGTAATACGCCTGTACGCACGTCGAGGGCGCGAACCATGTCTTTCTCACGGCCATCAATACGTGGTTCACCGGCAATGATGCGGCTGCGTACGACTTTCTTTTCCAAGTCGCCGAGCATGCCTAGGATTTCACGCTCATCCAAGGTCTCGTCTTCGCCGAGTAGTGCAGCCACTACTTCCTGTTTCACCTGACCAATCTGCTCGTAACGAGCCATTTTTTCAGTGATTTGGTATGCCTGAGCCAATGGGCCTTGTGCCATTTCAGCCACACGGGTTTGTAGCGCGGCGTTCACTTCTGGCGCTTGCCAATCCCAAGTAGGCGTTCCCACTTCGGCGGCAAATTCTTTGATTGCGTTGATCGCGGTTTGCTGTTGCTCATGACCAAACATTACCGCTTGTAGCATTTGCTCTTCGCTTAGGCGATCCGCTTCAGACTCTACCATCAGCACCGCACCTTCAGTACCGGCGACCACAAGGTCAAGCTTGCTGTCGTCTAGCTCTGCTGGGCTTGGGTTAAGCACGAGTTCATCATTGATGTAACCGACGCGCGCCGAGCCGATAGGGCCGTTGAATGGGATGCCTGAGATAGCGAGTGCTGCCGAGGTACCCAGCATGGCAACAATGTCAGGGCTCACCGCTGGGTTAACAGATACGACAGTTGCAATCACTTGGACTTCGTTTTTGAACGAATCCGGGAATAGCGGACGGATAGGGCGGTCAATCAGACGTGCGGTCAGAGTTTCTGACTCAGAAGGGCGACCTTCGCGCTTGAAAAAACCACCTGGGATTTTACCTGCCGCGTAGGTACGCTCTTGGTAGTTAACCGTCAATGGGAAGAAGCTTTGGCCTTCAGCCGCTTCTTTTTTACCGACCACAGAAACGAATACCGAGGTATCGTCCATGCTAACCATAACAGCACCATTGGCTTGACGTGCCATCACGCCCGTTTCCAATGTCACTGTATGATTGCCGTACTGGAATGTTTTTACGATTGGATTCACAGATTATTTCCTTGTTGCTGAGGGATAAACCCGTTGGTTTATCTCACTAAGTGTCGGCTTTCAGCTGCTCACCATCGCGACTAATGACAGCAGGCTGCGCGGGTGTTTGGCCTGCTTGGGCAGTGTGCTGTCAATAGTCGCGACCTTATGGTCGACGTTGTTGACTGTGTGACAGCTGAAAGTGGCGCTAATTATACACGTGCTTGGCCGATAACGACACCACGAGGCGGTCAAATGGCAACATTTGTGATGGGTTTGGCAAGCAATATTGACCCTAACGGATGCAGATAACACGGCGAAGTCAGATTTGTGAATTGAAGCTGACTACAAGATCAGCGAAAATACGCCACCTTTGTGAATGACCCTCTCAGCTGGCGCCTGATTGCCGCCTGAAGCCAACAAGAAGATAACCTCTATGTCAAATACACTGCTGCAACAGGAAGTTGATAAACGCCGCACGTTTGCGATTATCTCGCACCCAGATGCGGGTAAAACCACCATCACCGAGAAGGTGCTGTTATTCGGACGTGCCATTCAAACGGCGGGAACCGTGAAAGGGCGTGGCTCTAACCAACATGCCAAGTCTGATTGGATGGACATGGAAAAAGAGCGTGGTATCTCTGTCACCACCTCGGTGATGCAATTTCCTTACAACGACTGCTTAGTGAACCTGCTTGATACGCCAGGGCACGAGGATTTCTCGGAAGATACGTACCGGACACTGACCGCGGTCGATTCGTGCTTAATGGTGATTGATGCGGCGAAAGGTGTCGAGGATCGTACCCGTAAGCTGATGGAAGTCACCCGTTTACGTGATACTCCGATCATTACCTTTATGAACAAACTGGACCGTG
Source organism: Salinivibrio sp. SS3 (assembly GCF_001722105.1). NCBI lineage: Bacteria > Pseudomonadati > Pseudomonadota > Gammaproteobacteria > Vibrionales > Vibrionaceae > Salinivibrio > Salinivibrio sp. SS3. The sequence goes on from NZ_MEBQ01000041.1 coordinate 20,541, forward strand.
ATATTCGCGACCCAATGGAGCTGCTTGATGAAGTAGAAAGTGAGCTCAATATTGCGTGTGCGCCGGTATCGTGGCCGATTGGTTGCGGGAAAGGCTTCCAAGGTGTGTACCATATTCATCGTGACGAAAGCATTCTGTATCAATCAGGCCAAGGCCATACCATCCAGGATGCGCGTATCATTAAAGGCTTGAATAATCCTGAGTTGGATGAGGCGATTGGTGCAGACATTGCGCAAGATTTGCGTGACGAGTTGGAACTGGTGATGGGCGCGTCTCATGCGTTTGACCATGAACTGTTTTTAAGCGGTGAACTCACGCCTGTTTTCTTCGGTACCGCACTGGGTAACTTTGGTGTGGACCACATGTTGGATGGTCTGACCGAGTGGGCACCCAAGCCTATGGCGCGTCCAACCCATGATCGTGAAGTCAAGGCTGACGAAGAGAAGTTCTCCGGCTTTGTATTTAAAATTCAAGCCAATATGGATCCACGCCACCGTGACCGGATTGCCTTTATGCGTATTGTCTCTGGGAAATACCAGCAAGGGATGAAACTGCGTCATGTGCGCCTCGGTAAACAAATCAATATTTCCGATGCGGTGACCTTTATGGCAGGAGATCGGTCACGGGCTGAAGATGCGTTTGCGGGTGATATTATTGGCTTGCACAACCATGGCACCATTCAAATTGGCGATACCTTTACTCAAGGAGAAGATCTGAAATTTGCGGGGATCCCGAATTTTGCCCCAGAGCTTTTCCGTCGGATCCGTCTCAAAGATCCATTGCGCCAAAAGCAGCTGCTTAAAGGTTTGATTCAGCTGTCTGAGGAAGGAGCCGTACAGGTGTTCCGTCCGTTGCAATCAAACGACTTAATCGTCGGTGCGGTCGGTGTCCTCCAGTTCGATATGGTAGTGGCACGCTTGAAAGCCGAATACAACGTGGATGCCTTGTATGAGCCGATTAATGTCGCCACCGCGCGTTGGGTAGAGTGTGATGACGAGAAGAAGTTGGACGAATTTCAGCGTAAAAACCAAGCGAACTTGGCTTTGGATGGCGGTGACAACTTGACGTACATTGCGCCGACCATGGTGAATCTAAACCTCACGCAAGAGCGCTTCCCGGATATTGATCTCAGAGCGACCCGCGAACACTAAGCGGGGGAGAGGGTGGGATCGCCCGGTGTGGTTACAAACGTGCACCGGATAGCGATGACGCTCTCCTCTTTCACGCCATGCTATACTGCCGTCTGTAACTAGACGGCTTTTTAATGGCATAAAGTTGACAAAGCAAGGATGCCAACAATGATGATTGCGCGTATTAAACGTTGGGTGGCAGGTTACGATGCCTGGTGTCAGCGAATGGGGCTTGGCGAGGATAACCGCCGAAGCTGTGTGCCTATCAAGCGTTCAGAAAAAACATCATCGACACCAACGTCTCAGCATGATTGATACCCATTGCCATTTTGATTTTTCTCCGTTTCGTGAGGCACCAGAGTCGTACTGGCAGGCGGCACGCGAAAAAGGCGTGACGCGGATGGTGGTCCCTAGTGTTAGCGAGGATAACTGGTCGGCGGTGCTGTCGCTGACTGAACGCCTGCATGGTTTATATGCAGGATTGGGGCTACACCCATGTTTTCTCGATGCTCACACGGACACCAGCCTGGATAAACTGGAACGGGCATTGAACGCGCGCCCTACGCGTTGTGTCGCCGTCGGGGAAGCCGGGCTCGACTTTGTTGTCGCGAACCAAAATACCGCTCCGCAGAGCCAGCACGCGCTATTGGAGGGGCAGCTCTGGCTCGCACGCCACTATGATCTCCCCATCATTCTGCACAGCCGCAAAGCGCATAACCCATTATTACGCGCGGTTAAAGCCTATCCAGGGATACGCGGGGTGTTACATGCGTTCAGTGGCAGTGAACAGCAGGGTAAACAGTTTATTGATGCGGGCTTGATGCTCGGGGTGGGCGGCACGGTGACCTATTCTCGCGCGCAAAAGACCCGCCGCGCCATTGCTCAGCTACCTTTGGATCACCTCGTCCTTGAAACCGATGCCCCCGACATGCCTTTGGCCGGATTTCAAGGAAAACCGAACACACCCTCTCAGATATCAAGGGTTGCTGATGTGGTTGCTGAGTTAAAAGGCTGTGATAAAGATCATCTCATGACCGAAACATCAGACAACGCTGAAAGATTGTTTGGCTTTGATTGAGCGGGAACGGGCAAAAGACAAACGTTTGCGGTTGCATAAGCTCACAAAACTAGATCAAAGTCATACTTATTGATGCATTACAAAATAGTTTTACAGCGAACTGTGATTGGAATATTACTTTAATGTGACTGCGATGCGTATAATCCCTCCCCGGAAGCCAAATTCCACTTTGTCGAGACGCCAACTTTTTACTTTGAGGATGCCAATATTATGAGCCTGCTGATGAGCGTGATTGGGATGGTTGTGCTGCTAGGGATAGCAGTTCTTCTTTCCGATAACCGCAAAGCCATTAACCTCCGTACCGTGGGTGGCGCATTTGCTATCCAACTCTTTTTCGGTGCTTTCGTACTCTATGTCGATGTCGGACGCGACATTCTGTACGGCGCATCACAATACGTTGCTAACGTCATCGCATACGGTGACGAAGGGATCAGCTTCATCTTTGGTGGGCTGGTTTCTGACAAAATGTTTGAACTGTTCGGCGGTGGCGGTTTCGTCTTCGCACTGAAAGTTCTTCCTGTCATTGTCTTCTTCTCCTCACTGATCAGCGTGCTTTACTACCTGGGTATTATGCAGGTTGTGATCAACGTGCTCGGTGGTGGTCTGCAAAAAGCACTGGGTACCTCACGTGCCGAGTCTATGTCAGCAACCGCTAACATCTTTGTCGGACAAACTGAAGCGCCCTTGGTGATCCGTCCATTCGTCCCTCGCATGACGCAGTCAGAGCTGTTCGCGGTCATGTGTGGTGGTTTGGCCTCGGTTGCCGGTGGCGTACTGGCCGGTTATGCCTCTATGGGTGTTCCGCTTGAGTACTTGATTGCGGCATCATTCATGGCCGCACCAGGTGGTCTACTGTTTGCGAAAATCATCAAACCTGAAACCGACGAGCCGGTCGAGCAGATGGCTGACGCGACCGCTGAAGGCGCAGAGAAGCCAGCGAACGTGATTGATGCAGCCGCAGGCGGCGCTTCATCAGGTATGCAACTGGCGCTTAACGTTGGTGCGATGCTACTTGCGTTCATTGGTTTGATTGCCCTGATTAACGGCATGCTAGGCGGTATCGGCGGCTGGTTCGGTTACCCAGACATCACGCTGGAGCTGATCTTGGGTTACCTGTTCGCCCCGTTTGCATTCCTTATCGGTGTGCCATGGGAAGAAGCGGTGGTCGCAGGCTCTTTCATCGGTCAGAAGATCGTGGTTAACGAATTCGTGGCTTACCTGAACTTCACGCAATACCTTGGTGACGGTGCGCAAGTTGTTGCAGCAACAGGTATGGAAATGACAGAGAAAACCAAAGCGATTATCTCCTTTGCTCTGTGTGGTTTCGCTAACTTGTCGTCTGTGGCTATCTTGCTGGGTGGCTTGGGTGGCCTCGCGCCAAACCGTCGCCCAGAAATTGCACGCTTCGGTGTAAAAGCGGTGATCGCCGGTACCTTGTCTAACTTGATGGCAGCGACCATTGCGGGTCTATTTGTCACCTTGACGCTGGCTGGCTAATCGTCTTATCGCGATAGCACACCGTGTTAAGCAAAACGCCACACAGACTGCCTGTGTGGCGTTTTTTTATTGGGCTTACGTTATGAGTATGCTTCAACCACCCGTCCTTGCTGAGGGGTGTATACTCATCAATAGAGGCTTGTGACAACATAAGGTAAAACCATGCAGGAAATTCTTCTCGCCCTCGTGGCCGGCTTTTTAGTGGGCGTATTGTTTAGTGCGATCAAACTCCCCATCCCCGCACCGCCTGTCTTATCCGGGGTAATGGGCATTGTCGGGGTGTATTTGGGCGGCGTCGGCTATCAGTGGATTGTGGCGCGTTTTTTCAGTTAGAAAGATTGGTTCCACCGCGCAACAGTGTATTTTTCAACATAAACGGTAAAATCTAGTTTTGCTGAAACGGCGTTGGTAAAATAAGTGAACGCCGTCAAAGTTTGCTGGCGCCACAATCCTTATTTTCCTCTCATGGTTAGCAACAAGGTGTGGCTAGCCCAATCAGAAACGTCCAACGGCGAAACCGCAAATACCCAGGTATTTGCACGCGGCAACAAGGATGGTTGGTTGAAGGCGGCGCGATGTCCAGCCTCAAACTTCATGGAGCCAAGTCCGCTGAGCAATGACCGGAAAACAAAACCGGTTGTTAATACAGTGGCCAACCCGATACCTGTTTGGCAAAAGAATGAGGACTGGAGATAACTAATGAACGAATTACAAACCGCGGCCCTACGCGCACTAAAACTGATGGATCTGACCACACTGAACGATGATGATACCGATGAAAAGGTGATCAGCCTGTGTCAGAACGCGAAAACCGCCGTTGGCAACACAGCAGCCATTTGCATCTATCCGCGCTTTATTCCTATCGCCAAGAAAACACTGCGCGAACAAGGTACGCCAGAGGTGCGCATCGCTACCGTGACCAATTTCCCACACGGCAATGATGATATTGATATTGCGGTGGCAGAAACCAAAGCCGCGGTGGCATATGGCGCCGATGAAGTCGATGTGGTGTTCCCGTATCGCGCGCTGATTGCGGGTGACGAACAAGTGGTTGCTGAGCTGGTCAAACAGTGTAAAGCCGCATGTGGCAGCGACGTATTACTTAAAGTGATCATTGAAACCGGTGAGCTGAAAAGCGAGGCACTGATCAAGCGCGCGTCTGAGATTGCTATTGATGCAGGCGCTGACTTTATTAAAACCTCTACGGGGAAAGTGGTGGTGAATGCCACCCCTGAAGCGGCGGAGATCATGCTCAACGTGATCAACGATAAAGGCGTGGCTGATACGGTTGGCTTTAAACCTGCGGGTGGCGTGCGCACGGCGGAAGACGCGCAACAATACCTCGCGATGGCAGATCGCATTCTCGGCGAGCAATGGGCTGACAGCCGTCATTACCGCTTTGGTGCATCGAGCCTTTTGGCAAATCTGTTGCACACCTTAGGCGAAGGTGAAAAAGCAGCAGAAGGCGGTTATTAACCGCTGATTGTCACTCGACACCATGGGCAAGGTGAGCCTTGCCCATTGGCCGGTAAGGAGGATGTATGATCTTACCTCAAGAGATTATCCGTAAGAAGCGCGACAACCTCGCGTTAAGCAAAGAAGAAATTTATTCGTTCATCCAGGGTGTGGCGAACGATTCGGTGTCGGAAAGTCAAATTGCTGCGTTTGCGATGGCGATTTACTTCAATGATATGACCATGGATGAGCGTGTGGCATTGACCTGTGCGATGCGCGACTCTGGCATGACCTTAGATTGGTCCCACATGCAGTTTGATGGTCCTGTGGTTGATAAACATTCAACCGGTGGGGTCGGTGATGTGACCTCGTTGATGTTGGGTCCCATGGTGGCGGCGTGTGGTGGCTATGTGCCGATGATCTCAGGTCGCGGCTTGGGCCACACTGGGGGCACCCTGGATAAGCTGGAGTCGATTCCTGGCTATAACATCATGCCAAGCAACCAAGTGTTTGGGGAGGTGACCCGTGACGCCGGTGTCGCCATCATAGGGCAAACCGGCTCGTTAGCGCCTGCGGATAAACGCGTGTATGCCACCCGTGACGTCACGGCCACGGTAGATAATATTTCTTTGATCACCGCGTCGATTTTGTCGAAAAAACTGGCCGCAGGCCTGGATGCCTTGGTCATGGACGTCAAGGTGGGATCGGGCGCGTTCATGCCAACGTATGAAGATTCAGAGGCGTTGGCCAAATCGATTGTGGGAGTGGCCAACGGTGCTGGCACTAAAACCAGTGCCTTGCTGACGGACATGAACCAAGTGTTAGCATCGTCGGCAGGCAACGCTTTAGAAGTGAAAGAAGCCGTTGATTTTCTCACCGGGCGCTACCGTAATCCACGTTTGTACAATGTGACCATGGCGCTATGCGCCGACATGTTGGTGGTCAGTGGGCTGGCAACCGATGTGAATCAAGCAAAACAAAAATTGGATCAGGCACTGGACAGCGGTCGCGCTGCCGAGTGTTTTGCCAAAATGATTGCAGGGCTAGGCGGGCCGGCTGACTTTGTTGAGTCGCCGGATCAATATCTGGCGACTGCATCTGTGATCAAACCTGTCTATGCCGAGCAATCGGGCATTGCCAATGCCATGGATACACGGGCATTGGGCATGGCTATTATAGAAATAGGTGGTGGCCGTCGGGTTGCCAGCGATAAAATTGATTATGCCGTTGGGTTGAACGAAATGATTCGTCTGGGGCAACAAGTGGATGAGCACACCCCGCTCGCCATGCTCCACGCTCAGACTGAAGAGCAATGGCAACAAGCGGCGAATGCGGTGCGAGCCGCAGTGAAAGTCGCTGATGAGGCGCCGAGTGCAACACCAGACGTTTATCGTCGCATCAGCTTACAAGACGTCTAATGGAGGCGATCATGAAACGCGCAATTGTATTAGTTTTAGACTCATTTGGTATTGGCGCCACTGAAGACGCCGTCAAATTCGGTGACCAAGGTGCAAACACCTTGGGCCACATTGCTCAAGCGTGTGCGAAGGGCGAAGCGGATAATGCGGATCGTCAAGGCCCCTTGTCTTTGCCTAACATGACCAAGTTGGGCTTGGGTAAAGCGTGTGAAGAGTCGTCAGGTTACTTCCCAGAAGGCTTAGACTCACATGCAGAGATTATCGGTGCCTACGCGCACGCCAAAGAGCTATCTTCTGGTAAAGACACCCCATCTGGCCACTGGGAAATTGCTGGTGTGCCTGTGTTGTTTGACTGGGGCTACTTCTCAGACTTAACCAACAGCTTCCCGCAAGATCTGCTTGATCGCATTGTTGAGCGAGCGGGTGTACCTGGCTATCTCGGTAACTGCCATGCGTCGGGTACTCAAGTGCTGGACGATCTGGGCGAAGAGCATATGAAAACTGGGAAGCCGATTTTCTACACCTCAGCGGACTCGGTGTTCCAAATTGCGTGCCATGAGGAAACCTACGGGCTCGATAAGCTGTATGAGTTGTGCCAGATCGTACGCGAAGAGCTGGAAGACTATAACATTGGTCGCGTGATCGCTCGTCCTTTCATCGGGCCAGCGAAAGGCCAGTTTGAGCGCACCGGCAACCGCCGTGACTTGTCTGTCGAGCCACCTTCTCCTACCGTGCTCCAAAAGCTGGTGGACGAAAAAGGAGGTGATGTGATCTCGATTGGTAAGATTGCGGACATTTACGCGCACTGCGGTATCACCAAGAAAATCAAAGCCACAGGCTTAGAAGCGCTGTTTGATGCAACCAAAGACGCCATCAAAGAAGCAGGCAACAACAGCTTGGTGTTTACCAACTTTGTCGACTTTGACTCGGCGTACGGCCATCGCCGCAACGTAGCTGGCTATGCCGCGGCGTTGGAATACTTTGACCGTCGCCTACCTGAAATCATGGACATGCTTGAAGAAGACGATGTGTTATTGCTAACAGCTGATCATGGTTGCGATCCAACCTGGCCTGGCACCGATCACACCCGTGAGCATATCCCTGCATTGGTTTACGGCAAAAAAGTGCCTGCGGGTTCGCTCGGTCGCCGCGAAACGTTCGCCGATATTGGTCAGTCCTTGGCGGAATACTTTGATGTGTCGCCAATGGATTACGGCAAGTCGTTCCTATAACGCGTTGACCCTCCTAGATAAAAAGAGATGGCGAACAGCCATCTCTTTTTTTATCTCGGTTTCTCGCTCTGGTCGCCGTATTTTGCCGTTTTACCAAGATAAACGCGCAGAACGACGAGTGAGCATGGTCATCAATAATGCCCCCAACAACAGAGCGAGGCCAATGAGGAGCCGGAATTCGGTCATATTCGATTGCAGCTGTTTTTTGGCTTCATTGATAACCGAGTGATGCTCAACGGTGAGACGGAGAAACCCGACAATATCGCCACCACGGCTTATCGGCGTCATCAGCTGCTGTCGTCCTTGGCTTTCTAGCCCCAGTGGGGTGGTTAATCCGACGGCGGTTTCCAGTGGTAAAGCATTCGTTGAGCGCACCACAGGACTGCCGTTGAGCTGATAGAAGCTGGCATCACGGATCAGCGGCTCGGTTGCCAGTTCATTGGCCATGGTTTGCAGAGGCTGATAGTTCTTATCAACCAAGGCATCATAGGCTTGCACCCCCACCTGGCGGGTCATCAGCTGGGCTAATTGATCGGTTTGCTGATACAGCGCTTGATACTGGCGCTGGCTGAGTGTGGTGCTGTAAAGCATTAAGGCGGCAATAGCACCGATGGTGGTGAGCAACATTCCCCACCAGGTCACCCGCCGTAGTGTTTTGCGCGAAATTGAAAACATACCTTCCTCAAGCCAGATAAACAGGATCAATTAGCACTGGAGCTTACTACGGTTTTTATGGTATCACAGCCTCATTGTGATTGATTCATTGACCAAGCTTGCTTGGAAATCGAAAGGAAAATATTGACCATGGATAAGGCCAACCCCTTGGCAATTCACCGTTCACCGCAACTTTACCGCCGTTTCCCAACGATGACGACGTCTGCTTTCTCGCGCCGCCGGCAAGGGGGATGGATTGTGTTTGGTGAGGTCATCGACCCCCGTCAGCTCGACGATATCCGTTTTTTTACCGGTGATGACGTTGAGGTCGTCGACGGCTGGCGTGTTGGGCCGTATGAGGTGTTATTGATCCGCGGTGAACTGACGGATGAACATCGTACCGTGATTGAGGCACTCGCGCTTGACTGCGCCGATTTACAGGCCCTGCCGGATTTAAGCAGACCTGGTTTGGCGGTGTTTGACATGGACTCCACCGCAATAGAGATAGAGTGTATTGATGAGATTGCGGCACTCGCTGGAGTTGGAGAGGCGGTGTCTGCGGTTACCGAGCGTGCCATGTTGGGCGAACTTGATTTTGAGGCGAGCTTACGTCAACGCGTGGCGGCCTTGAAAGGCTCTGACGCGGCGATACTTGAGACAGTGAAAGCGCAGTTGCCGTTGATGCCAGAAATGGCGGATCTCGTGGCCAGTCTAAAAGCCTGCGGCTGGTATGTGGCGATTGCCTCTGGCGGTTTCACCCATTTTTCTGATCACCTACAGCAGCAATTAGGCTTGGACCATGCGGCGTCAAACCAGCTTGGGGTCAAAAATGGTCAATTGACCGGCGAGGTAGACGGGGCAGTGGTGGATGCACAACGAAAAGCGGATGTGTTGACCATGTTGGCGCAAAAGTACGATATTGCGCCAGAGAACACCTTAGCCGTTGGCGATGGCGCCAATGATCTGGCGATGATGGAGGCCGCTGGCCTTGGTATTGCCTATCATGCGAAGCCCAAAGTCAATGCGAAAGCGCAAGCGGCGGTCAAACATGCGTGGTTGGGCGGTGTGTTGTGTGTGCTCTCTGCCAGTATTCGTGATCGGATTAGCTGGCAGCCACGCTAATAAGCGCAACCTTGTGGCACCCTCTCGGTGCGGCACTTACTGGATGCCGCTCTCTCTTTGCTATTGACGCGGTCGATATCGTGCTGAAGAGTGCGTCGCCTGCGGCTATCGCCCCAGTCGCATTAGCACTTCATCGGTCACATCGACCAACTCACCGTAGGCACACAAGGCAACAAATTCGTCTTCCAGTTGGCGTGCTTTGTGGGTATCGCGTTTGAGCAAGCTGGATAACTGGGTGGCATCAATATCTTGTTCAGCATGGGCCAGCGGTGTCATCCGGTTGCGTAGCACGGCAAACGCCCCGCCTTTTTGCGCCAACTGGATGAACTTGCGTCTCGCGTCGTCAGATTCAAACTCACTATCGGCAAAGGTATGCACCGCACGCACCTTATCATCTTTCATGTCTATCCAGACAAAGTACTCGCGTACCAGCTCTTTCAGAGGCTGCGAAGGGCGTGTGACTTCATGGGTACGGGTGAGAATCTTATCCCCGAACACCGGGTAAAAAGACAGTTGGCGACCGCCGCCTGCGCGCTCGAGAAAGCGGTGCAAACGGCTGGGAGGCAGGTTGATACCCACTGCAGGCACCGAGAGTACACCGTTATCACGTCGAACAAAATAAGGCTGCACGGTTAGGCGCGTGAGCAGCAATTGGTGCATGGCCCAAATCAAGGGAGGGTCGGGCAAACGTTCATCCAGCACGGTCAATTTGTCGAGGTTGTGCTCAATCAAGCGGCGAAGATACTGGCGACGACGGGTGTTGGGCGCTTCAGTGGTGAGCTTGAGTTGAATATTATCGCGTTTGGGGCTCACTCGAATCACCTGATACGGCATGTCGACTAACGGTGCGCGCGGGTCAATATTGACAAACGCATCGAGTGATACAGACACCAAGTCATCTTTCGCCCCTTGAAAAGGCTGCGCCAGTTTCAGGTTCAAGCCCCCCGAGGAAAAATCGACCAGTCTTCCCTTCAGCGCCCCCTGTTCTGGATGCACCAATGATACCTCAGAGCGATAGGCATAACGTGGTTCACGACGTTGGGGCTGCCTATCAGATGAGATTAACTGTGCCGCGCACACTGGATTACGTTGGTGTAAAAAGCGTCGCAAGGCTTGACTGGATAACGACGGTTTGGGGTGGGATAAATAACTATCCTTGCTTTCGGTATGAGTCACATCTTGCACCAACGCGACGTGTGTGAGGGTTTTTAATGTATTGAGCCAGTCCGGAGATACATCTTGCAAACGCTCAAGGTCACCCGCATTAATGGCTGACATGGTCACCTTCAACACCCGCCATGAAGGACGCTTGGCACCCAGTTGCCAGAACAGGTGGCGCTCATCTTCGCTCATTTCGCTGGGCGAGGCAGAATAGAAGAAACGCTGCTTGTCTTTCTCTACATAAAAGCAATATAACAATAGCTGGCTGGTTGACGCTCCTTCCACTTGCAGTAACGCCAAACGCTTTGCATCAAAAATATGATTAATGACGGGTTGATTGCGGCTGTCGTGCCAGTAATCCCATAGCTCCCGATTTTGCCGCGTTTGTAATACGTACTCTAATTTGTCTTGCGCAAAGTAAAGCGGTAGCACACTGGTATGGTGCAAAAAGGATTGTTCATAGCTTTGCAGCTTGAGTGTGAGTAGCTTGTCCTCACCATCTTGTTTGCCACGAAAATCGGGTGAGGCCATTTCTGTATCGAGCGCTTGCTTAATCGCGTCACTGCTGGTGTCAAGCCGCAGCCGTAACCACACGCTACTGGTGGACTCTTTGTTTTGATCAACGCCAATAATACGATAACTCAACCCTTGCTCAAGATCGGGATCTTGATACTTTTGCCCCAGCGCGGTGAACTGCACTAATACTTCAGCGCTAGGCGGATAATCGAATGCTGCAGGGACACGCACTCGGCACCCTGAATTAGACAAGTCGCTGGTGACCCCATGTACCTCATACCCAGTATTCAGTGTTATTAATACTTGGGTAGCAAAATGGATGCGGCTTTCACTACGCGCTAAATAACGGCCAAAGGTGAGTTTCTCGGGTAACAATGCCGCTTGGGCCGTATCACTGACTGGGCCTTTTCCTTGTTGCTGAGTGTGTTTCTCTTGTTCGTGTTTGACGCGAAAGTTATTAGGGGTGTTGTGCAAATCTTCCCACAAGCCTTGGGTCATTTGCCCGTTGTATAAAGGCAAGCGCTCGTAATAGTGGTTAATTGCCACATCATCCAGCCAATGTGTTTGGCCGTTTAACTCGTATTGATGACATTCACCATCGACTTTGCCACGCAGATCGATGGCACGATTGCATGGCGTCATTAAACGTCTGATCTCCATTTTGATCAGCAGTTTGGCAGAGCTTGGCTCGTTAGCGGTAAGCTTATCGAGCAGCACCTCAAATTTGGGGGTTTGGGACATCGGAAGCAGCTGCTCAATCAGTCCCTGGTAATCATCCTGCTTCATGGCAAAGTTTGGTAAAGTATTGTCCTTAATATAATAACGGCACCGATTCGAAAAAGTGTCGGAATAATTAATAAGATAGCAATCATTTTGTGAATTAGCTGACATCATACGTCTTGGAGAGCGAATGGCAAAAACAAAACGAGCCTACGTATGTAACGACTGTGGCGCGGATTTTCCCCGTTGGCAAGGGCAGTGCTCAGCCTGTGGCGCGTGGAACACCATTACAGAGGTGAGGCTAGCGGCGTCGCCTCAGGTCGCGCGCAATGAAAAGTATGCCGGGTATACAGGCAGCGCCGAGGGGCAAGTCCAAACCCTGCAGGATATCGACCTACAAGAAGTGCCACGCCTGAGCAGTGGTTTTAAAGAGCTGGATCGTGTGCTCGGCGGGGGGATCGTCCCAGGGGCCGCTATTTTGATTGGTGGTAACCCGGGCGCAGGGAAAAGTACCTTGCTGTTGCAAACCATGGTGGGGCTCGCGCACCATTTGCCGACCTTGTACATCACAGGGGAAGAGTCATTACAGCAAGTGGCGATGCGCGCTGATCGGTTGGGGCTTGCCAAAGACCGCTTGAAGCTGTTGTCAGAAACGGGCGTAGAAACCATCTGCCAGGTGGCCAAAAAAGAACAACCGAAAATCATGGTGATTGACTCGATACAGGTGATGCATGTCGCGGATGTGCAATCCGCGCCCGGTAGCGTGTCGCAGGTGCGGGAGTCTGCCGCAGCCTTGACCCGTTATGCCAAACAACACAATGTGGCGATTTTCATGGTGGGGCATGTGACGAAAGATGGCACACTGGCTGGCCCCAAGGTGCTGGAGCACTGTATTGATTGTTCGATTTTGCTCGATGGCTCCAGTGATAGCCGTTTTCGTACGCTGCGCAGCCATAAAAACCGCTTTGGTGCGGTCAACGAACTTGGCGTGTTCGCGATGACTGGGCAGGGTTTAAAAGAGGTCAGTAACCCCTCCGCTATTTTCCTTTCACGTGGTGAGGAGCAAACCTCCGGTAGCTCGGTAATGGTGGTGTGGGAAGGCACTCGCCCTCTATTGGTAGAGTTACAAGCCTTGGTCGACTATTCACAATTGGCCAATCCACGCCGGGTGGCGGTGGGGCTAGAGCAAAACCGTCTTGCCTTACTTCTGGCCGTTTTACACAAACACGGCGGGCTGCAAATGTCTGACCAAGATGTGTTTGTTAATGTGGTTGGTGGGGTTAAAGTCACCGAAACCAGTGCCGATCTTGCCCTGTTGTTAGCGCTGATATCGAGCTTTAGGGATCGCCCGCTGCCGAGAGAGCTGGTGGTCTTTGGTGAAGTCGGCTTGGCGGGAGAAATTCGCCCAGTGCCAAGTGGGCAAGAGCGCTTGATGGAAGCGGCAAAACATGGCTTTAAAAAAGCAGTCGTGCCCAAAGCCAACTTGCCGAAACAGCGTATTGAAGGGATGACGGTTTATGGCGTTAGCAAACTCTCCGACGCCCTGGATGTGCTAGAAGACTTGTAGTCGTGCGCAAGTACCAATAGCGAAGTGGTGGGCGATGATACGGCCCGTTGATCGAACAAAGGCGCTCGGTTTTATCATCGCTCTACTACCTCTACGGCTCTATTACCTCTACTACATTGAGGCTTTTGTCGGTGTGGTTTGCACATCGGCTTCGCGCTGCTGCGCGGTGCTCAGTGGCGGCTCAGCGTCGGGCATATTGGCGACTTGTACCTGAGTTTCGACCAAGTTTTCCACTACCGCGACTAAATGTCCCCAACTGACGCGCTTCTCGTTTTCGAGCAAGGTATCAAACTGCTCAGCACTCCACTTAATAAACCGGCGCGGATTCAGCGCTCGTCCTAAAAAGCGGACTTCGTAGTGCAAATGAGGGCCAGTGGATAAACCCGTGTTACCCGACCAGGCAATCAAGTCGCCTTTCTTTACAAACTGCCCACTTCGCACATTAAACTTATCAAGATGGGCGTAGAGGGTCATAAAGCCAAAGGCATGGTCTATTTTTACAAAATTACCATAGCCTTTGCGGCGACTGGGTCTGACATACTCCACCACGCCATCGGCCGGGGCATACACCGGAGTGCCGATGTCTGCGGTTAAGTCTAACCCCATGTGGAATTTTTCTTTGCCCGTTACTGGGTGCGTGCGTGAACCATACCCAGATGAACGGCGATAACTTTGAATCGGTTTACCATTAGGAATGAGCTGAAGCATGGTGTAGCGCACTGCGGAGTTAATCGCCGCCACATCAAGCCGATGGGTCAGTGAGGCGTCTTTGGCCACCGATTGCAGCCCCAGCATATCTTCCACTGTCACCACGCGCTGCGTCAGTGCAGTCAGCTCGACATCTTTGTTCTCGATGGTTTGTGACAGCTCATCGCGTTTTTGTTGCAACATGGCCACTTCGTTATTCAATGCAGCACGCTCTTCACGTAACCGGTTAACCGCAGCTTCGGCTTCAGTGGAACGCTCGGAGAGTAAATAGAGGCTGGCAAAGGTCACGGTGAGAACGGCCAGCACTACTAACGCCAAAGTTTGCACTACCTTTTTACGGGTAGGGCAAAGCGTATAATGCTTCACACCATTTGGGTGTGAGATGGCGATATGAATATGATCTGTCATGACTGGTTACTGCTGGCCTGCGTTTGATACCGCCCATGACGATGTGGCGTTACGATTCTGACTCTGCCATTGGGTCGGTCAACTGCGCTAGCTCACGATGAAGGAGTTCATCGTTGCCAACGTTGAGTTCAACAAGCCTTTTTAAATGACTGGCACTATCAATGTCAATGTGATCAATATAAAGATGGAGGTAATTCTCGCAGTTATTGACCAGAATGCAGTCCATGTCTAATTCTACGTCAGAGTCATGCAGGTAAAAGACCAACGAGAATGCTGTGTGTTGCGGGTCTGCTTGCCAGTTCTCAGGACGGCTGAGCAACACACCCTTGAGAGACAAGTCGAGAACCTGCGCGTGCCACGCCTGTTCATCTTGCTTGAGTATCGCGGGGGCACGATACATCACGCGGGAAAACTTTCTACGCTCTGGCATGATCGCATCTCCTCAATCCTTTGAACTAAGTGTAGGCGATGCATGGCGGGCGACCTAATTATCTGCGTGGACGTATCGATTCTGAAACATTTTTTGGTGTTCTTGCGTAAGAAAGCGGATGGAGTGCGGTTTGTTGCGAGCCGCTTTACCTGCTAGGAGACCATAAAAAGGGCAGCGTTGGCTGCCCTCATTAGTGCGGCGTTACTTGGTAACGCGCTTGTATTTGATGCGGTGCGGCTCAGCCGCTTGTGCGCCCAGCGTTTTCTTCAACCAATCGGTGTATTCAGCAAAGTTACCTTCAAAGAAATTCACTTGGCCTTCATCACGATAGTCAAGGATGTGGGTGGCGATACGGTCAAGGAACCAGCGGTCGTGTGAAATCACCATGGCACAGCCTGGGAACTCGAGCAGGGCTTCTTCCAAGGCGCGTAGGGTTTCAACGTCCAGATCGTTGGTTGGCTCATCAAGCAGCAGGACGTTGCCGCCTGCTTTCAATAGCTTAGCCAGGTGGACGCGGTTGCGTTCACCGCCGGACAAATCGCCGATACGTTTCTGTTGATCGCTCCCTTTGAAGTTAAAGCGAGAGACATAAGCACGCGCAGGTAACTCAAAGTTATTGATGCGAATAATATCGGCACCTTCCGAGATCTCATCGTAAACGGTTTTGTTGTCGTCCATGCTATCACGGAACTGATCCACCGAGGCCAATTGTACGGTGTCACCGACCTCTACGGTGCCTGCGTCCGGTGTTTCGGTACCACTGAGCATTTTGAACAGTGTGGATTTACCGGCACCATTGGGACCAACGATACCGACGATAGCGCCTTTCGGGACGCTAAAAGACAGATCGTCAATCAATACGCGATCACCAAATGACTTAGTGAGGTTGTTAACTTCAATGACTTTATCACCCAGGCGTGGGCCGGGTGGAATAAACAGCTCATTGGTCTCGTTACGGCGCTGGTAATCGGAGGTGTTAAGCTCTTCAAAGCGTGCCATACGCGCTTTTGATTTGGCTTGACGGCCTTTCGGGTTTTGACGTACCCACTCAAGCTCTTTCTCAATGGTTTTCTGGCGCGCTTTTTCCTGGGAGGCTTCTTGCTTCAAGCGCACGTCTTTTTGCTCAAGCCACGATGAATAGTTGCCTTCCCAAGGGATGCCTTCACCACGGTCTAGTTCAAGGATCCAACCAGCGGCGTTATCAAGGAAGTAGCGATCGTGCGTAATCGCCACAACCGTGCCGGTATAGTCGACCAAGAAGCGTTCTAGCCATGCCACTGATTCGGCGTCCAAGTGGTTGGTTGGCTCGTCGAGTAGCAGCATATCGGGCTTCTCGAGTAGCAAACGGCAAATCGCCACACGGCGGCGCTCACCCCCAGACAGGTTTTTGATTTGCGCATCCCACTCCGGCAGACGCAGGGCGTCGGCGGCACGCTCTAGCGCGTTATCAAGATTATGACCATCTTTGGCTTGGATCAGTGCTTCCAGTTCACCTTGCTCTTGCGCCAAGGCATCGAAGTCGGCGTCAGGATCGGCATAGGCCGCGTAGACAGCGTCGAGACGCGTCAATGCATCTTTCACATCCGAGACCGCCTCTTCAACGGTTTCACGCACGGTTTTGTCTTCGTCTAGCGCTGGCTCTTGCGGAAGGTAGCCAATTTTAATGCCTGGTTGCACACGGGCTTCACCCTCAATTTCGGTATCGATACCGGCCATGATGCGCAATAGACTCGATTTACCGGCCCCGTTGAGGCCTAGCACCCCAATTTTGGCGCCTGGGAAGAAACACAAAGAAATATCTTTAAGAATTTGGCGCTTAGGTGGCACGATCTTGCTCACCCGCGACATGGTATATACGTACTCAGCCATTTCTGCTCACGCTACTCGTTGTGGTGTAAAAGACACTATTCTAACGTTAACTTTGCCAAGTTTAACAGTGATTGTCATATTCGGTGGGTAATATAACCCATGGGCAGCAAACCATTTGCCAAAGCGCGAGGGAATTTGCTGATGCGATTGTTGTCTATTCGTTGTCACACATGCTGAATGTGACACATTCGTCACGGTGTTAATTGATTAGGAGCGACCTTTGACATGGAACGATTCATCGCTTTGTCCGGGCCTTTACGCAATGCATCTCACGCGGTGCGTCGTGGTGTCCGTGCCTTCTCCCGTTCACTGCGACCCGGACTTATTTTATGGGTTCTAGGGGCCGCTTTTTCTCCTTCTCTTGCTCTGGCGTCGGCGAGTCCAGACAGTGGGCAAATGACGCCTGCGCAGCGTCAATATGAGGCTGCTATTGATGCGATTGAGCGTGGTGAATTACGCCAATTTCGCCGCCTCAAAGCCAAATTGCGTGATTATCCCCTTTATCCCTATTTAGATTACCGTGATTTTACTCGCAACCTTTCAGAAAAGTCGCCCACCTCGGTCACCAACTTTATTCAGCGTTACACCACCATGCCGTTTGCCAATAGTCTGCGTGCTGACTACCTGACACTACTGGCGAATCGAAAAGATTGGGCAACCTTGGTCGCTTTCCAGCCCGATGTACCAAGAGGGGAGCGTTATCAATGCCAGTATTATTACGCTCACAGCCAGGCTGGCAATCGTGCATTAGCGCGCAGTGGCGCGAAATCACTCTACTTGTCTGGCCAATCAGTCGACAGTGCATGCGATCCCTTATTTGATTACCTCTCCGAGCAAAAGCAACTCACTGGTGATTTAATCTTGCGGCGGATGTTGCTGACCTTTGAGGGGCGCAATCGCAGCTTAATGCATTACCTACAAGATCAACTTCCCAACACTCACCAAGCGGTGGGAAAGCAAGTTATTGATCTTTATGACAAGCCTGAACAAGTTGCTGACTTTTCCAAGCGAAGCAAAGTGACACCCTTTAACCAAAAGCTGACTCGTCTTGCGTTTGAGAGACTGGCGCGTAAAGACGAAGCGCAAGCCATTCGCCATTTTCGTCGCACGGTAGAAGGGCAGCATTACGACAAAGGTGAACGACAAGCCATCGCTGATTATCTTATTGGCCAACTGATGAATGACGATGAACCGGCGCTTGCGGGGTGGCGTGATCGTATGCTGAGACAAAGCGACGATGATGGTCTGCTCGAGCGACGGTTTCGCTTGGCGTTGGTGGAAGGTGATTGGCACGTATTGAATCAATGGCTTTCACTGCTCAGTGATGAGGCGAAACAATCACTAAAATGGCGATATTGGCAAGCGCGGATTCAGTTAGAGCTTGGCGACAGTCACGCGGCGAATAAGGCGTTTGAAACCCTGTTGGGTGAGCGCAATTTTTACAGTGTGGCTGCCGCTCAGCACCTAGAAAAGCCGATCCATATCCCTTCGCGTACTGCGGTGTTGAAAGAGGCGGGTCTGATGCCTGTCAATGATGTGCTGGCGCGAGTCGATGAGCTGATTGCGCTTGATAAAATCTACGCGGCGAAGCGCGAGTGGTATTATGTGTTACAGCGCGCCAGTGATGAGCAAATTGCGCTCCTGGCCGCTTATGCCAATAAACAGCACTGGTATCATCTCGCAGTACAAGCCACCATTGCCGGAAAAATGTGGGACCACTTATCGTTGCGTTTTCCGCTGGCTCATCAGTGGTGGTTTGAGTTTTTCAGTCGCGAACGTGGGGTAGATAAAACCACATTGATGGCGCTGTCACGCCAAGAAAGTGCTTTCTTTACCCGTGCGGTCTCTCACGTAGGCGCGAGAGGCTTGATGCAATTGATGCCGCGTACGGCACGTGAAACCTCGCGTCGGTTAGGGTTTGATTATCAAGGGCCGGCCAGTCTTAGCGATCCGGGCGTGAATATCCGCTTGGGCAGTGGTTATTTGAAAATGATGCTCGATCGCTTCGATAGCAACCGCGTTCTCGCTTTCGCGGCATACAATGCTGGACCACATCGAGTGAGCCGCTGGCTGGCACGTTCGAAAGGGCACATGGATGCCATTGCTTTCATCGAGTCGATCCCGTTTTATGAAACGCGCCATTATGTGCAGAACGTGTTGATGTTCGATATTTACTATCGCCAACTTTTAGGTGAGCCCGTGCAGTTTTTAAGAGCACACGAGTTGGCACAGCGTTATTAATGTTATAATCGCGACCATCACGTAAAGAGCGAGAGGAATCCATGTCGCAATCGCCTGCATTTTCTGGTTGGCAAGATGTTATCGCGCTAGTGCGCCGTGCTGGACAAGATGATAATGATGATGCCTTGTTGACGGCCTTATTGACCCCCGACGAGCGAGACACCTTGGTGGCTCGGATTAATATTTTGCATGAGTTGTTAGAAGGGAGAATGAGTCAGCGCCAGTTGAGTCAATTATTGGGCGTGGGGATCGCGACCGTCACACGCGGCTCGAATGAGTTAAAGCGGATGGATGACGAGACCAAAAATTGGCTGGCTGATTTATTGAAACGAGAAGCTGAACAGTCCACCTCATCGACCTAATCAACAAAGCCTTAAATAGACAAACAACGGCGCCACAGGGCGCCGTTGTTTATGGCGTTAACGGTATAAGTGCGGGCGCATAAACGGAATCAGCGCCATGATTAGCGCTTGATGGTATACACTTGAGCGCGTTAATCGATGCCCGGTGAGCATGCCAATGGCGCCCCCTTTTTGTTTTACATTTTCAGTGGCAAACATTCTGTCCATCACATCGCCAAGCTCTTCGCCTTGGTGCAGAGCGTCCAACGCCTCTGGAGGGAGAGGCAGTGAGGCTGAGCGTGCCTCGCCTTGCGTTGTCCCATCATCTATCATCATCCATGCAAAGGTATGTTGACCATCTAAGCCTGCTTCTACCCC
Organism: Salinivibrio sp. SS3; assembly: GCF_001722105.1. Lineage (NCBI taxonomy): Bacteria > Pseudomonadati > Pseudomonadota > Gammaproteobacteria > Vibrionales > Vibrionaceae > Salinivibrio > Salinivibrio sp. SS3. The sequence goes on from NZ_MEBQ01000041.1 coordinate 40,466, forward strand.
GACGTAAAAGTCTCCTTCGTATTCCGCTTTGGCGTGGCGAACGCGGTTACACGCGCCGGCATAGGTCTCTTGCTCTGTCATTGGTTGCTCTGCCACGCCACTGGCGACGGAAACGCCCGTAAAGGTGAAAAGTGTGTCGGGAAAAGCGTCATAAAACGCGGCCTCAACCGCAGCGATTTTAGCGGGGTTTTTGGACGTGACGATCACCTGTTTCATGCGCCCAGCTCTCCTTTTTGTGTTGGTAGGCGCGTTGCAGTATACGCCAACGGAGGGGTAAACGCAGCATTCCAAAAACATGAATGGCATCAGTCGGTTGGCCGACTTCGCTTAAGCCAATTCGCATTTTTTGGTGCCCTTTGCGTGGCTGTGGTACATAGGTATTAAACCAGCGATCCCAGCATGAAAGGTTGAACCCGTAATTGGCGTTGCATTCATGAAAACGGGTGGAGTGATGCACCCGGTGCATATCTGGTGTGACGATAAAGCGGCGCAGCCAAGCGTCTAGGTGCTTGGGGAGACGAACATTGCTGTGATTAAACATTGCCATCCCGCTGAGTAGCGTTTCAAACACGATCACGGCGACAATAGGTGCGCCAAGTAGCGCGACTAACACGCACTTAATGGCCATCGACAGCCAAATTTCCACCGTGTGAAAACGCGCGCCTGTGGTGACATCAATGTCCATATCGGCATGATGCACTAGATGCAGCCGCCACAGCCATGGTACCTGGTGGAAGAGTTTGTGTTGGTACCAAATCGCCATATCCATCACAACTAATGTGGCCAGAACCGCGACCCATTCAGGAAGCGAAAGCTGATTAAAAAAACCAAAACCCGAGGCGGCGGCAAAACTGGCCGCACCCACTGCAGAAATCGGTGCCAGTACTCGCAACGTGAGGGTATTAAATACAGTCAATAAGATATTCCCTGACCAACGCTCTCGCCGCGTGCGAGTGAGCTTGCGCTTCGGCCACCGCCATTCGGCGACGAGCATTACCAACAGTACCAAGGCAAACAGGCTGAGCCTAAACCCGGCTTCGTGCGCTTCAATCCAATTCATAACCACTCCTCATTTATAGAGAGTTTACGCGATAAACCCTGCCAACGTTTAGCGCAAATGGTGAAAATAGAAGGTTGGATCCTGGGTGTCAGGCAACTAATCTGTTTACTAACAGTGCTGTATTTCTCCGTGCTGACTGACCACGTAACGTGAAGGGGGAGGGAGCGTGTCAACGAGCTTGCATGATGTATACCTGGCCCGCCAAGCGATAAAGCCAGTGGCGGCGCGCACACCGCTTGTTTATTCACCGACGCTTTCTAAGCGTTACCAAGCACAAATTTGGCTGAAGCTCGAAACGAGCCAGCCGACGGGCGCGTTTAAATTACGCGGTGCCACCTACGCATTGAGTCGGTTGCCCAAGGCGCTGCGTGAGCGTGGTGTGATCACCTGCTCGACAGGCAACCATGGCCGTGCGCTTGCTTACGCGGCCAAGCAGCTTGGGATCCCGGCGACCGTATGTCTCTCTTCGTTAGTACCTGACAACAAAGTGGACGCTGTTAAAGCAATGGGCGCGCAAGTGTGGGTCGTGGGGCGTTCGCAGGATGAAGCTGAACAAGCCGCGCTTGAGGCCGTTTCGCGTGATGGGTTGTGTTATATCCCTCCCTTTGATCATCCCGATATTATTGCCGGACAAGGGACCATTGGGCTTGAGATCCTTGAAGATGCGCCAGATGTTGATGTAATTGCAGCCGGCTTATCGGGAGGCGGCTTGGTGGGAGGACTTGGCTTAGCGGCGCGTACCATCGCCCCACATATCGACCTAATTGGCGTCTCAATTCGCGATGGGGCTGCGATGCATGAAAGCATCATAGCGGGTAAGCCAGTGGCTGTGCCTGAATCTGAATCGTTGGCAGATAGCCTGGGTGGAGGCATTGGCCTTAATAATCAATACACCTTTTCTTTGGTGCCTAAAGTGATGACGCAACATTATCAAGTGGATGAAGCGTTTATCGCCCGTGCGATGATCGATATGTGGCAGTGCGAAAATAGGTGGGTAGAAGGTGCCGCCGTGGTGGGATTGGCCGCGGCATGTCAGCACCAGTTAGAGTGGCAGGACAAGAAAGTGGTGATTGTGGTCAGTGGAAATAATGTATCAACCGATACCCTGACAGCGGTCATGGCATTAAGTGAGCAGGCTCGCTCTTAGCTTGTGGTTGAATTTGGTGAGTGTCAAAGGAGCCCGTATGCAGCTATATCATCGTCAGCAAATCGAATCTGTTGCGACGTTTAACCCGCACAGTCTCAGTGTGATTGAAAATGCGTTCAGTGCCTTGGGGCGTGGCGAGGTAACCATGCCTCCTGTGTTAAGCATGGCCATTCACGAGCACAACGGCGAAGTCGATGTGAAAACCGCTCACATCAAAGGCGCTGAGCGATTTGCGATTAAAGTCAGTCCTGGCTTTTTTGATAATCCGTCGATAGGTCTGCCGAGCCTTAATGGTTTGATGGTGGTTTTCTCTGCATCAACCGGTTTGGTGGAGGCCGTGCTGTTTGATGAAGGATACCTGACTGATTTACGTACGGCTCTAGCCGGCGCGTTAAGTGCCAAGTATTGCGCGCGTGATGATGCCAACATTGTCACTGTGTTGGGGGCGGGCACGCAAGCAAGGTTACAAGTGTCTGCGCTCAAACTGGTTAGAGAAATAGACACGGTGCATGTTTGGGCACGAGACAATGCACAAGCAAGGCAGTATAAAGCAGAGGTTGAGGCCGAACTGGGAGTGCGAGTGATCCCTCACCAAGATGTGGCACAGGCTTGTCAACAGGCCGATATTATTGTCACCACGACACCGGCTAAGCAGCCGATTTTGCATTGGCAAGACATTCCCAAGGGCGCCCATGTCACGGCGATGGGCTCGGATAGTGCAGAGAAGCGCGAGCTTGATCCTCATATTTTGCACAATGCCGACTGGGTGCTGGTGGATAGACGTGCTCAGTCTGAGGTGTTGGGTGAGCTAAAAGGGCTGGCATTGTCACGATGTGTGGAAGAGTTAGGCAAAACGGTGGCGTCGGGGCGTCCCATCGCGCGAAGTGATGAGGCGGTCACCGTGTGTGATTTAACGGGAACAGGCGTGCAAGACACTGCCATAGCAAACTACGTGGTCAGTGCATTGCACCATGCTCATGGCTCGGGCGATGCTGGGGCATTATAATAAAAATCAAAAAGCATAACTTATTACATTATAAGTGTTTTTAACGTCACAGTTATTGCACAGTCATGTAACACAAAAGTTAAAACTTGCAGGTTTTGTTCAATTAATTAGATTACATGCTTTGATAATTAGGCATAAGATCACGTTTCTTGTAATAGCCTGTTTCTATTGAGGTTGTTTCTTTTTACTAATGATGGGTCTCTCAGAATTGAGACACGTCTAGTTAGTGTAAAAAGGAATGATAAATGCACAAACACAGCTCTCTTGCGCTGATTATCGGCGCACTTTTTCACAGCTCCGGGGTGTGGGCGATGGCCCAAGTGCCAGATCCTGTCGACCCTCCCACCGATCCAGAGCCACAAGCGTGTGTATCACTGGTTGGAGCGAGCGGCATGGATGGCAGTCGTACCAGCGATGAGCGTTGCTTGCCCGGTGATGATCCCTTTACGGCCGAACAGTGGCATTTGCTCAACCGTGGTCAAAATGCCTTTGCCCGAGAGGGTGGCCAACCAGGCAATGATCTCAACGTATGGTTAGCCCATCGCCAAGATGTGCTGGGACAAAACGTTAACGTTGCCGTCGTCGACGATGGGTTAGAAATTGCCCATCCCGATCTGGCCGCTAACGTCCGTGCTGGAAAGTCCTATGACTTTGTGGAACGTGATGATGACCCGACACCGGAGGGCTGGAGCAGTCGTAATACCGCCCATGGTACCTCGGTCGCGGGGATCATAGCGGCGGTTCGTGATAATGGTATTGGTGGGATGGGGGTCGCACCGCTTGCCAACTTGCAAGGCTATAACTATCTCGAATACCAAAGCCAAAATGCGTGGGAGATCAGCCATGGCCGCGAAGGCTACTCGGATGATGTCCGCATATTCAACCAAAGCTATGGTGGCTCAGGCATCCGCAGTTATCCCTATAGCGATGACCCAATGAGCTATGCTGGTCGCCAGAACGCCCAATACAAAAAAATGAGCACGGATGCCTTTGGCGGGCTTGGCGCAGTCTTTATCAAATCAGCGGGTAATGGCTATAAGCGTACCTCGTTTAACCGTCAGCGCTTCGGTCCTGTAGATGAGAACCATGGTCTACCGTGGCAAAACAGTAACCAATCATCCAGTAATGCCAATTACTGGAACGTGACGGTGAGTGCGTTGAATGCGGATGGTGAGCGCTCATCTTATTCCTCCGTGGGTAGCAGCGTCTTCTTAACCGCGCCAGGTGGCGAGTATGGCACCAATAAACCGGCACATATCACCACAGATTTGACAGGCTGTACCATGGGCTATAACCGCGACGATCGTATTCCTTATGATTCACACGATTTACACGGTGGGACAGAGATAGACAACACCTGTGATTTCAACAGCGTGATGAACGGGACGTCTTCGGCCGCGCCAAATACTTCAGGGGCATTTGCGTTGATGATGTCAGCTTATCCAAATCTGTCTCAGCGCGATATTCGCCACCTATTAGCGACGACGGCGACACGCGTGGATGCAGACGATGCCGATGTGCTTTTAACCTATCAAACGGCATTTGGTGGTGAGCGTACGGTGACTGGCCTAGAAGGTTGGAAGCAAAATGCCGCGGGGCGCTGGTATAGCCCAACCTATGGCTTTGGTTTGATTGATGTTAATGCAGCACTCGAAGCCGCGAAGACCTATCAGTCTCTCCCTGCACAAGTATTCACGGATTGGACGTGGTCTTATCACAACCAAGAGGGTGAAACTGGGTTAACGATTGCGGATGCCGGGTCGGTTGCGACAGCAGACAGTGTGCAAGTAGCTGACAACCTCACCATCGAGGCGGTACAAGTGCGGACTTCGATCGAGCATAGCCGTATGTCAGATCTGCTGATTGAACTCGAGTCCCCTTCTGGTACCCGTAGCGTGCTGATGTCTCCACGCAATAGCATGCTATCGAACACCCTAGATAGCACCTACCCAGAAGGCTTTACTGACCACCTGATGCTTAGCCATAAGTTCAATGGTGAAGCATCGCAAGGTCAATGGACACTCTACGTCACAGATACGGACGGCAAGACGCGTCAATACAGCTTAGGGGGTGAGGTGAAGTCGATGGCGAATAACAGCGTCGATGGTAAATTGACGCAATGGTCACTGCGTGTCATTGGTCACCGCGGTTAATAGGAGACGAAGTATGAAAAAATTAATGATAGCCCTAGCAGTCATGGGTATCAGCCTTGGTGTCAGCGCAGGCACGGTGCAGCTAAATGGCAAAGACTATGTCGTCGTCGAAACCGACAGCAATGCGCGTAATATGAGTGGCGAGCAAATGGGCGTCATGGTTGGCGATAAAGTCGCCGTCTCGGCACAAAGCGCGCCATTAACGGTCACAGGCTCGATTTTGGTCAAAGCCAGTGAGGCGAACGCCAGCCAGCTAGCTCAAAAATATGGTCTCGACCTAGTCAGCTATCTCGATGGCGTGGCGTTGCTGGAAGCGACACCCGGTACCAATGTTGCTGAGCTAGAAAAGGCGTTAAATCAAGAGTTGGATACGCCTGTCAATCTTGAGCTGAATCTACAAAATCAGCGTCCACAATAAGTAAAATGAGCGCTTATTAATAAGAGCCCGCCTTTTTAGGCGGGCTTTTTTGTCATTCTCTCCCCCCATTCTTGTAGAGAAAACTGTGGCCCAATTTCCCCACCAACTTTTTTGTCATTCTCTCCCCCCATTCTTGTAGAGAAAACTGTGGCCCAATTTCCCCACCAACTATTTTGTTACTAGTTATTCCAGATTGTTCATAACTTTTACATGAGCCCCGTCTAACAGCTTGGTATGCTTTATCGCTTCTTAGCGCCAAAAAAATAGACAAATCATCATTATGCAGCTGTGACGCTGTGATTAGGGAAAAGACAATGTGGAAAACCATTAGACATTCTTTGCCATTGCAAATTGCAGTGGCTGCCGCACTAGCTTGGCTGGTGGGCACGGTATTCGGCCCCATTGAAAACGCAGAGCAGACCACTTGGTATCCACTGCTTATGCTCGCCAAGGTCAGTTATATCGGTCTACTCAAAGCCGTGGTCGGTGTGATGGTATTGCTCTCGCTACTGGAAGGGATCAGTAATATTGGCAATGTGGTTCGCCTTAAGCGCCTTGGTGGTGCAACACTTTTGTTTTACGGTTTTACCACCACCATCGCGATCACCATTGGTCTTGGCGCAGCGCTGATGATGCCCGAGTGGCAACCGCTCACCAATGCACCGCCTGTGGATGAGAGCATTAGCTTTATCAACCAAGAGGCTGCGGGAGCCGGAGCCATTGCCACCAAACTTATCAATATGGCGTTGGTGAATCCATTTGCCGCGGTGACTCAGGGTAACCTTTTGGCGATTGTGGTGTTCACCATTTTGTTCGGCATTTCGCTGATTGTCGCACTGCCAGAGTCGCACCCATTATTCGAGACCATTCGTGGGCTGAATAAAGGCATTAACACCATGGTGGCAGGGATTATCAAGCTGGCGCCGTTTGCGGTGTTTGCGATTGTTTTCCAGTTCTCCCATCAAGGCGATAACGATCTATTTGGCCAGCTATTTAGCTTCGCCGCCTTGGTGTTTGGACTCACGATGGTCCACGCAGTGATTGTATTGCCACTTATTGCACGCGTCGCTGGTGGTATTGGCTTTGTGAGCCTATTTCGTGCCATTTCCGCGCCACTGGCGATGGCCTTTGCCACTTCTTCCAGTGCTGCGACACTGCCCGTCTCGATGCAGGCAGCCAAAGAAGAACTCAAGGTCACCCCGTCGACCGCAAGCATGGTCTTGCCGTTGGGCGCGGTGATGAATATGGATGGCACCGCATTATTTGAAGGGATTGCGGCGGTGTTCTTGGCACAACTGTTCGGGATTGATCTGTCGACGACTGGCATTGTGATGATCTTCATTATGGCGATGGTTTCGTCGGTAGGCGCGCCGGGCATGCCGTCAGGCTCGATGTCGGGTATGCAGTTGGTGCTGCTGGCAGCGGGGATCCCCCTGGAAGCCATTGCTATTTTGCTGATCATTGAGCGCCCGCTCGACACCTTCCGTACCGCGGTCAATGTGCAAGGCGATTTGATTGGTGCCACGGTAATAGATAAGTGGCAAAAGCGTGTGGGTTAATCCGCGGATTGATCAGTGAGGTGCGACATTCTCGTCTGCAGCTTTAACCTATAATCAGTAGGTACTCTTTATCTTCTGGCGTTGCTGCTTTTATCTTCTTATCCGTAAGCTTAGCTATGATTTTAGCCATAATGGGTACACCTCTCAGCCTCCATCTTCATCAGTGTACACCTCGGTGTACCTAAAAATCAAAGCGTTTGGTGGACATCTATGGACCTTAGTGAACGCTAAGTTATTGATTTTGTTTGTTTTTTGGCAATAAAAAAGACGTCCGTGGACGTCTTTGAATATAAAATTGGTGGAGCTGGCGGGAGGCTATTTCCCAGCCCAGCACGCTGCACATAACCTTTTGATTTAAAGGCTTTATTTCTTGTGTCTTTCGAGCGTGTGATACCGAATTTCCCTAAATTGTAGCTCAGCTATGTAGGTGAGTAAATAGTTAAGCTGATTGGTTGTCTTGTAATGAGTACAGATGGGCTTTCAATCACAGCATGCTTGCTATGTTGATGGTCTAATAAAAAAGCAAATGTATTAAAGCTGTTGCATCTGCAAGCACACTTAAGCAGATATAAGGAGAGTGAAATGGACTTCATAGAGCGATTACAAGCTTTGTCCAAAAAGGTGGGACAGCTATCTGACTCGATAGAAACAGAAGAGGCGACAAAGACTGCTTTGGTGATGCCATTTCTTCACAATGTGCTTGGATACGATATCTTCGACCCCAGCGAGGTTATCCCTGAGTTCACTGCTGATACAGGCACGAAGAAGGGAGAGAAGGTTGATTATGCTCTGATGAAAGATGGGGATGTTCAGATCTTAATCGAGTGTAAAAAAGTGAATGAAGCGCTCTCACCAAAACACTCTAGCCAACTATACCGATATTTTTCAGTGACCAATGCCCGTATAGCTGTATTGACTAACGGTTGTGAGTATCAGTTTTTCACTGACCTCGATGCGCCAAATAAAATGGATGACAAACCGTTCTTGATTCTAGATATGTCCGAGGTCGACGAGCATGTAGTCCCAGAGCTGAAAAAACTGACGAAGACTTCTTTCGATGTCGATTCCGTGGTCGATGCGGCTGGTGAATTGAAGTATCTCAATCAAATAAAAAAGGTGTTAGCAGAGCAGTTCCAAGATCCAGAGGAAGACTTTGTAAAGCTTTTGACTGCTAGGGTCTACGATGGGATGCAAACAGCCAAGGTCAAAGCACAGTTTACTGAAATAACGAAAAAAGCTTTGAAGCAATTCCTCAACGACAGCATAAACGCTCGTTTGAAGTATGCCATAGGCAGTGAAGAGCGTGAGGCGAGAGGAGCCAACGAACAACCAGAGCAGGATGAAAGCTCTTCCGAAGCTGATGGTAGCAACCCTAAGATAGTCACCACAGAGGAAGAGCTCGACGGTTATAATGTTGTCAAAGCTATTCTGAGAGAAAGAGTCGATGTATCGCGAGTCGCTCATCGAGACACACAAAGCTACTTTGGGATTCTACTTGATGATAATAATCGTAAGCCATTGTGTAGGTTGCACTTTAATGGCCGACAGAAGTATGTAGGAATCTTTGACTCAAACAAAAAAGAGACTAAAACTCCCATCGACAGTGTTGATGACATTTTCCAGCTGGCTGGGGAGTTAAAGGCATCGGTAGACCTTTACGAGTAAAACTCGTTAGTAGCCCTAGGTAGCCGCAATTAGCTACCTAGTGGTATCTGATGGCGTTAAGTTAACTAGCTACGGGTCTTTCTTCGTCTTTTCTGCTTTGTTTTTACGTAAAAAATTTTCTCTCGCATTTAATAATACATAGTGTTTTAAATTTCCCCCCGCGCACCCTATAAGAAATTTAACTATCTGGATTGGTGGTGTGGAAAATATTTTTATGAGTGCTAACGCCCCCCCAATGAGAACCTTTGGTTGTTTATTATTCACCTTAGTAGGTCTCTTAATGTTGCCTTTTGAACCTACCTCAAACAGCTACGGCAGGGTGGTCTATAAGTCCTATTTGACAGTTTTAGACCTATATGAAATTATGAGCCCATCTTATAGACCAAGATAAAGAGTAAGAAATGGCTGTTATCGCGTATTACCGTGTTTCAACTGACGACCAAACAATCGAGAACCAACGAAGAGAGCTCAATAAGACATATCGTATAGACAAGGAGTTCGCTGATTGTGGAGTGAGCGGGACAGTTAGCGCTGAGAAGAGGCCAGAGTTTAAGAAGCTACTCGACTATGTGCGCGAAGGAGACACACTTGTGACGGTCGATCTTGATAGATTGGGGAGAGACAGCATTGACGTGCAAAACACCGTGAGAGAGCTTCTGAGAGGCGGTGTGAACGTCATTGTGACAAGGTTAGGGGTAGACCTCAGCACAGACGCAGGAGAGCTTCTGGTGACTATTCTGTCCAAGGTGGCAGAGATGGAAAGAAGGAAGATGCTAGAGCGCTCAAACGCAGGCAGAGAGCGTGCAAAGGCAGAAGGTAAGCATATGGGTCGCCCTCACACTATAAGCAAAGAGCAGGTGCGTGAGCTTCGCTCGAAGGGGTACTCTATTAATGCCACAGCTGAGGCTTTGGGCTGCTCTGTGTCGTCGGTGAAGAGGTTACAAAAGTCATAGATGAAATATCAACCGAACAATACATCGCTGACTTCAGGTATTAATGTTGTGCTGGCAGCTTGATTTACAACGTCTAATTGAAGACCCCTAGGGAAAACTCTTAGATATACATTGAGAGAGGTTAGCCATTGATAGCCTCAACGATAGAGCCTTGTTGTCGAGTCTTCACGCCCTCACTAAGACATTTACAACGTCTAATTGAAGAGCCCAAGGAAAACTTTTAGATATACACTAAGAGTCAGTCTCACTGCCTCCCCCTCTCAGGCTCTTTCTCATCAGAAGTCTCTGTCTAATCGAGCCATTTACAACGTCTAATTGAAGAGCCCAAGGAAAAACTCTTAGATATACATTAAGAGCCCTCTGTGACATCACACCAATGCTGCTGTAGTCGTAGCAGATAATAAATAGACCACCAGCACAACACTATCGCACCTTTGCTTGCATGGATGAGTAGCTAAGTAGAGCGACTCTGCGTTGACTGTTATTTCACTTGATAGAAGGAGTTATCATTGTGAGCAGCAGTCGACTAGAGTGTGTCTGAGTTGTATGGTCTGTAGGTGCTAGTGGAATATTGTATAGGCACAACCAAGAGGGAAACTTTAGGTCTCTTAATATCTCTGGTCTGAATACCGTTATCTGCTCTAGTAAGCTAGGCGGTGATAGCTGGAGCAACACTGACGCTACACGGGTACACCTGAGCTTTAAGTTTCTCCTCGAGGACTACGTTAAGAGAGTGGTCTAGGTATCATAATGATTCAGTTGAGCGTTTGAGAGACTATGTTGACGCTCTCATAGAAGTGGCTTGGCTATATGCCTTAGTGTGCTGACTTACACACAATCTGACACCTATGGTGGCGAAGCGTGACCTAGTCGTGCAGACTGTCCCTTATGCTATCAGAGTCGCTTTTGGACATAACTAAGTTAGGTACAAAACACTAATTCAGCCTTTAGGTTAAAAGACAACGCTGGTTTAACATTTGTACTTGGCCAACAAATTCTGTGAAACAAAGTACACACTACCTTTAGCTCTTGTACAAGCTACGTATAGCTTATTTAATGTTGATGGTGCCAAAGTAGACAATTGCTCTTTTTTATAGGCTTTGAATGTGGTTTGGTTTAGAACTATGCAGATGTCAGAGAAATCATCCAAGCCTTTTGTATTCCCCCAATTTTCAGTCCATCCAATGTACTTGTAGCTTTCTTTAAAAAACAATTTAACGATGGAGTCATCCGAGAATAACCTCTCAACATGCGCAATATCATCAATTAGGGCAATATCCACCTCATCTTGTCGATGGGAGCTTATTGTGATACCAAGTTTCTCGGTAACAAATCTGCACACTGTCGGGCTACATCTATGACTGTGGGAAAGTGTGTTTAAGTCGATTGTGTATCCTGCGCATTCTAACTTGTAAAGGTAGGATCCATAGTTGTTATGTAGGTTTTTTAGAGTTTTGCCGTCTCGGCTAGTATCAAAAGTGTGTTGGAAAAAGTCACCAACGCATAATACCTCTATATCTATTGTCGAAAACTCACAAAGCAAGTTGAAGTCATTAGCTGCGAAATCTTGAACTTCATCTACGCAGAAAAAGTCAAAGTACTTTTCAATACGTCTGATAATGTCAGGTACGTGACCACTATCAATCATCATCTTCGCAATACGGTTATGATAAAGTCGGTGTCCTTGACTAACGTAATGCTCAGGAGTGTAGCGTTTCGCAAACCTAGGTGGTTCACTATAGCTCACTCCCTTTATCTTCATGTCGCTACCAATTATTGGTCGCACGCAAAACGATAAGAGGAATGAGAAATAGGTATAAACACGTACACCTTTAGGCATGACCCCAAATTTTCTCAAAATTCGTTTCTTAAGATTGATAGTATTGTTAACTGTATAAGTAACAATCAGGGTACGGCTGTTGATGTCTAGCTTGTCAATAATATGTTGTGTTTTACCCGATCCTGCGACTGCTAGTACTACTCGCTTATCCATTCAATAGCCTCTCTAATGTAAGTAGGTGCCGTTATTTCACTCTTCTTCTCGTCAAGCAACCTAAACGCTGAGGTGGTTTTGTTCTTCAGCATATAATCTTGTGGCTCTAACTGAATATTCCCTCCTGAGAACAGGTCGTCGCAGATTTCTTTATTATCTTGGTACATACATATTTCAAAAGTTGTTCTGTTGTTATCTTCGTCAGCGTATACAGCTATACAATCTGCCAGATGGTCATGATAATTATTTGTACAGTTTTTCTGATGGTCGCCGTCATTATCACGGATTACCACTGTCTTAATGCTTAGCAGCTTAGAAACCTCCATATATCGTTTGAAGCTAGTGCCACCAACTGAAATGATATGGATGCCATCCTCGCTTGGTGGGTGACCTTTAGTACGCTCGTATAAGCATTCCATTAGAATATATTCAGCATCACCCTCAACAAGAATGACTTTTTCAGAAAGGACATGCTCTAGGATGTTATGATTAGGGGCTTTAGCAAAAAACTTAGCAGTGTTCCTAGTGAGGTCTGTAAGGTAAGCAGGTTTGGTTGCTGCACTGTTCAGTAAAATCGACTTTCTTAAGTCTAACCTTGAGCTGATTAGGCTGCTATGAGTAGCAATTATGACCTGATTATCATGAGCCTTCTCTACCTGGCCAATTAGCTTATACATGCTGGTGTGGCTTAGGTGGTTTTCAGGTTCTTCTAGCAATAAGACATCTATTGTCTTGCCTTCGTCACGCTCTCTCAATGCAAATGCGGTCTTAATGAAGCATTGTTTTCCCTTGCCACGGTTTTCAATAGGTATATCATCTTCTGTGAGAGTTAGGTCAGTTTCCAAATTAAACTTTGAACCAGAGCGGATAGCAAAATCGTACTCTTCTAAATCATCATTAATCACATTTAGTTGGGTGTCTTTGAAGGTGTTTTTTTGCTGTCTGTATTCATTCATTAGACGGTAACGGATACGTTGTTCCGTGGTCGCTTCATACATGGATTTTACATATTGGCGGTTCGCATACTCGTTGTTTATTTGAGTGCTGTCAATCGACAAAAAACGCAAAAACTTTCGATAACTGGAGTATGCCTCCCCACTGAATGTAATAAACTTGGTGACGTAAAACTCGAATGGAAAGTTATCACCTTCAGCCTCCAAAACTTGCCGTATCTCCGTACTTAGCTCTTCGTTCGGTTCACAGATCAACTGAAGCCCGTCAGCATAAGTTCCATCACTGTTATTTTTACCGTTGAGGTCTGGGTTACCTGTATCGTTTAGAAACAATTCAATATGAAGCCTAGGTAGACTATCTATATTTTTCTCATCTTCTAGAAATGCTGAAACAGCTCTGGTGTTAAGTAAAGCTTCAATCCCCAAGTTTTCTACCTTGCTTCTACTGCCACTTAATACAAGCTCAATAGCTGTCAATATGGTGCTCTTCCCTGCTTCATTATCCCCAACCAGAATGTTTCTTTTTGGATCGAAATAGATTTCATAATCTAGAAATTTCTTAAAGTTTTTGATTTTTGCCTTCAAAATATGTGTCACTGTCGTACTCACTTACCGATGGAAATGGCTAACTAGAGTAGTGTATAGGTTTAATAGTGATAAGAATGCAATAGCAATCACGAGTTACAAATTTGAAAGGGACAAATATGAGCTAGAGTAATCTGTTAGATCTGATTACATCGCTGTTAGATAGCTGGCAGACTACGTCCTGACTAACACAGTCTTAGCCATCAAAGAGAACAAACGACAAACCGACACAAGGGCTTTAGCCTCAAACGGCTTCCACCTATGCATTGTGGTTTGTTTGGTCTATCGCTTAAAGGAAATGGTTAGAGAAATCATGGGGCACTGCCACTCACCCCCGCAATAGAGACCTAAAGCTACCATCAATCGAACAATAGTGTTTCCACTTAGCTGTTATAGGCTTCCTGAGAGGTCATAGAGAAGCTATTCTGCCATATGGAGTCGAGTATCAACTGCCTCTTGCTCGTCGATGGGGTAATCTATAGTCTCTATATACTTCTTCAGGTTGGCAATTGTCAGCCCTGAACCATAGTTACCGCTTACTGAGCCGTCTGCCCAACCACCTAGCTGTTTATAGGCTACTTCAGGGATGCCCGCATTTAACGCTAAGTCCTTAAAGTTGTGCCTTAAGCTGTGAAAAGTAACACGGTCGGCTCTTAGGTCATGGGTCTTTGTGAAGTACCTGAACTTCTTGCTGTAGATATCAGAGCGATATCCTCCACCCTTGGGCTTTTTGATATTGAAAATGGTCTCCGTCGAGACAGAGCGTACAAATTCAATAAACCCAAGCTTAAGCAATACGTCCGGTATGGGAACTGATCTGGCAGAGGTGTGTGTCTTCAGCGCTTTGCCGCCCTCATCATTGACGGAGATATACCAGATTCCTTCTTGTTGCCGAATGTCTGATGGTCGTAGCTGAACAATTTCGTTCATACGTAGACCACAACATAAAGCAACACGCACAATCCAATAGTGTACAGTTCCTTTTGTTAGCTGGAGCAGCCTGCTGAGCATTTCAGGTGGGTATGGCAAGCGAGCATCTTTATCTGCAATTGCTTTCTTGAGCCTGACGCTCTCTGCTGGATTAAAGCTTGCGTAACGCTCTTGTACTGCGAACTTGAACATTGCAGAGACAGCTTCTAGACGCTGATTGATACTGGTTACGGATAGGCTCTTTAAGTGCTGTAACTGCCCATTCTTAACTGCGGCAATAAGCTCAGGTGTTGTTAAAGCTTTTGTCTCCTTCAGCTTAGCTGAGTTGCATGGAGTACTTATCAATACGTCACGCAGTTCCCGAATATCTGTTGTAGATACATCTCTGACAGGCGTGTCACCACCTAATAGACCGATTAAGCAATCAAAAGAGACCTGATAGCGTTGCTCCAGTTTGCTGCTCATAGGCTTGCCAGAAGCTGCCATTTCTGTCTTTTTATTTTCAAGAAATTCAGCTGCAACGAGCTCGATTGTAGGGGCTTTCTCAATTTTTGGAATAGGTTTTACAACACTTGTAATGCTTGGTGTCGTCCCAGATATCAAAGCGTAAAGCCCTTGAGTTTGAGCTCTCAATTGCTTAGCGAATTCGATGAACACTCTTGCTTTTTGTTGTGGCTCCAGGTCGCTATATATGTCGAATGCTCTATCAGGCAAGACTCCTTCAAAAACACGCTTCACACGGAGGTTACTGTCAAACGTTGCTTCATGGTACAGCATACCCTCTGCGTGCTCTTGAATGCTGGACAGGCTTTCATCTAGACCATGATGCAGAGATTCATAAGAGACACCACTAGCAAACATATGGTCTTTCTTATGTGTAATCCAGTGATTAGCCGCTTCAATTGCAAGGTTTTGTAGATCGACTAGCTCAACTTTCCGCTCGGGCAAGGAGTGACCGTCAAGCTTTGCGAATTCTTCAGTTAGACGACCAGCCTCTATTGCAGCTAGTTGTTTGGCTTGTGTCTTGTTCGAGGTCTTCAAAGAGAAGCGAATAAGGCGCTTGCCATAGTGCTCGACTAGGTGGCTAGGAACTCGCTTTTGGAAATAGTAAACGCTGCTGTTTTTACGTTTGTATATGTGCAAATCGTCGCCCGTGTAGCTCAGCTGCGTATCACACATATGCTTTTTAACTGCTTGAAACAAAAGAACTTTTAATAAAAACAACAACTTAAAGGAAAGTGGTGGAGCTGGCGGGAGTTGAACCCGCGTCCAGAATCAGTCTAACCAATGGCGCTACATGCTTAGTTTGTCTTTTATCTCGTCAGTGTGCTGCGGACAAACACGCCACACAAAGACATACCCAAATTAGTTTTAACGCTTCAGCTCTTGGGTCAAAGCATCCACGCGATCCTGTTTGGTTTTGACTATCCTGAATCCCCGTCCTACAGGCGGAGGCTAGGGAGGATAGGCACTCAACAGGTTATTAAGCTGCTAGTGCGTAGTTTTCGTCGTTTGCGACTATTTGTTTGCGGCTTTTTACGAGGCCAACCGCCCCTCGGCATGCTCCACGGGCCTTCTCAATCCTGTCGAATCCTGAATCAGCCCCAGAGTGTGAGCGGCAGAGTCTAACACATTGATCTACCGCGTCAACGATTAACGCGCTGCGTTTTTCATGATCCTGGACTTTTGTCGCTGCCAGTCTCGGTCTTTCGCTGTATCGCGCTTATCGTGTAATTTTTTACCTTTCGCTAAGCCTATTTTGAGTTTAGCAAAAGATTTTTTCCAGTATAAAGACAGTGCCACCACCGTGAAACCGTCTCGATTTACCTTGCCGAGCAAGGTATCAAGCTCACGCCGTTTAAGCAATAGCTTACGGGTGCGCTGCGGATCGGCCACCACGTGCGTGGAGGCGACATTAAGCGGGGTAATGGTTGCCCCGAACAAAAAGGCTTCCCCGTCTTTTAGCAACACGTAGCTTTCACTGATATTGGCCTTACCTGCTCGGAGTGCTTTCACCTCCCAGCCTTGCAGCTCTAGCCCCGCCTCAAAGTCATCTTCAATGAAGTACTCAAAGCGTGCCTTTTTATTCAGCGCGATAGTGTTACTACTTGCTTTGTTCTTTGCGTTTTTCTTAGCCATAGTGGCCGCATTATAAAGGGGATATATCGAAGAATGAAAGGATTATCGCACTCAGTGGGAGAAAGAGTCTGACTTTATCCGCGATGTGGGTTGTGAGCATTGGTCTCAATCAGTCTCGATGGTATTATTTCGCGGTTAACTTGCAAGGAGTCCCTATGCCGCAAATCATCCGCTCGGCTTTAGTGCCGTACAGTGCTGAGCAAATGTTTGCCTTGGTGAACGATGTTGAGTCCTATCCTGCTTTCTTGCCCGGGTGTGTGAGCACCCGCCTTATTGAACATACAGACACCACCATGGTCGCGTCTTTAGATGTGGCGAAAGCAGGGATTAAGAAAACATTTACCACCAAAAATTATTTGGTGGATAGCAGCCGTATTGATATGACACTGGTGGACGGGCCATTTAAACGCTTAAGTGGTGGCTGGAAATTTACGCCGTTATCAAGTGACGCATGCAAGATAGAACTCGACCTCGAGTTTGAGTTCACGAACCGCTTGGTCGAAGCGGCCTTTGGCCGTATCTTCAGCGAGTTAACCAGTAGTATGGTGAAGGCGTTTACAGAGCGAGCGAAAGAGATTTATGAGTGAAGAGACATTGCTGCATGTTGAAGTGGTTTACCCGTTGCCTAATGAGCAGCGCATCTTCAACTGCGTGGTGAAGCCAGACTCGACGGTGGAAGACATTATTCGTCAATCAGGTGTCTTAAGCGCCTATCCGGAGATTGATCTTGAGGCCAACAAGGTTGGGGTATTTAGCCGACCGGTGAAACTCGACGCGCAAGTGCGCGACGGGGATCGTATTGAGATTTACCGCCCGCTGCAGGCCGACCCGAAAGAGATCCGCCGTCGCCGCGCTGAGCGCGCGAAACAAGAAGGAAAAGCGGATCCTGTTACTGGTGGACGCGTGGATACCCAGCGCAAACGCTCATGACTAGCCAAAAAGAAAGGCGCCGAGCGGCGCCTTTACTTCATGGAGAATAGATGACGGCATCAGAGAGCCGGATGCGTCGTCGTTACTGAACAGCTTCGAAAAATTGCTCACCTGGCTCGAAATCACCGTCCATGTTCACGAGTTGATTATTGTCATCGAATGAAAGCACCAAATCTTTTTGTGTTGGCGCCTCATGGCCAGGTTGTTGCCATTGTACAAAATACCAAGTGTTGGGATAGCCTGACTCAACGAGCATAGGTGGGCCGAGAAGGAACTTTACCTGCTCCTTGGTCATGCCAAATTTCAAGGCGTCGACTGCCTTTTCTTCAATGTAATTACCTTGGTTTATATCCACGCGATAAACCAGCTTTTCGGCATAAGAGCAGCCCATCATGGCAATCGCCATCAGAGAGGCAACGGCGGCTTTAGTCCAACCCATAGTTAATATCTTCACTGTCTTGTTTGATGGCAAATCATGTCTGTCGGTGACCATGTAGTCCGCGACGGATGCGTCCCGAGTATAATGAAGCAGGGAATATATGTAAAAAATCTGCTAACGACCAGCGTTTGGACGGTGATAATGTGAAAAAGTTCGACGTGTGTAAGGAAATAACCGAGAAAAGCAGAGCTAGTGCACTTTTCTCGGTCTGAATGCCACATTCAGCGCTGTTTTGACTTGGTAGAATCAAGCGGCTACTAGAAGATCTTCCGCGTTTGCCAGGGTGCGATCAGTGATCTCACTGCCACCTAGCAATCGCGCAAGTTCACTAATTCTTGCCTTGTAGTCGAGCGGATACATACGGGTCGTGGTGCTGCCTTTGTCAGTATCTTTGGCTACAAACATCTGCTGATGACCACAGCCTGCGACTTGTGGCAGATGGGTCACACACATCACTTGCGTGGAGTCGCCAAGTTGACGTAAAAGTTTGCCCACAATCGCAGCGGTTGGCCCACTGATCCCCACATCGACTTCATCAAAGATCAGGCTAGGGGTTTCTACTTTTTGGGCGGTGATGACTTGAATGGCCAGCGAGATCCGAGACAGCTCGCCGCCGGATGCAACCTTCGCCAGTGGTTGTAAAGGCTGACCTGGGTTCGTCGACACAAGAAATGCCACCGCATCGCCACCTAGTGGGCTGAGGTGGGTCTCCGCTTTATTTTCGACTTGGATCTCGAAGCTACCATGTTCCATGCTCAGCTGGTGCATGCTTTGCGTGATCAGTTTGTTCAACTCTTTGGCATAGCGACGACGGCTCTTGCTCAATTTTTCCGCGGTGTCGAGGCAATCAGCAAACTGCCTGTCCACATCTGCTTGCAACTGCTCAATCGCCTCATCGTTATGTCCCAGTTTCTCCAACTCTCTAATTAACTGCTGGTGGGTGTCATACAATGCTTCAGGTTGAACCTGATGTTTACGCGCCAAACTCATGATAGTGCTCATGCGCTGATCTAGATACTGAAGGCGTTGAGGATCCATATCGAGTTGGTCAAGATAGCTACTCACTTCTTGGCTCGTCTCTTGGGTTTGGATGCGCGCCTCTTCGAGCATTTCAGCGAGCGGTGAGAAGTGACTATCTAGTGCAGCCAGCTCACTTAAGCGCTGCTGGGCCGCCGTCAGTAAGCTCAATGTGTTGGTCTCTTCGCCATCACTGAGTAAATCCACCACCGCCTGACTGGTCATGGCGATATCGCCACTGTTTGACAAGCGCTTGTGTTCTTCTTCGATTTGTTGGTATTCCTCTTCACCCAATGCGAGTTCATTGAGCTCACCGACTTGATATTCCAAAAGTTGTTGCTGAGCGTCGATGTCATCTTTTTTCTTGATCAGTGCTTTTAGCTCATTTTTAGTACGGCGCCAACGCTGATAGCGTGTCGCCATTTTGTCCAGCAAGCTTTGGTGGCCAGCGTATTGGTCTAATAACGTAATTTGGTGTTCAGGGCGTAACAGTTGTTGGTGCGCGTGTTGACCATGGATATTTATCAATAGCTGCCCCAGCGCTTTTTGCTGTGAGGCAGGTACGGGGTTACCGTTGATATACGCGCGTGAGCGGCCTTCTTTGGTGATCACTCGTCTTAAAATGCAATCATCACCGTCTTCCAGTTCGTTATCTTGCAGCCAGCGACGTGCGGCGCTGTTTTGCTCAAGGGTGAAGCTGGCAGAAATTTCTGCGCGTTTCTCCCCCGGGCGCACCATGTTGGCATCGGCACGATCACCAAGGCACAACCCTAGCGCATCGATAGAAATAGATTTACCCGCCCCGGTTTCACCGGTGATCGCCGTCATGCCTTTACTAAACTCCAACTCCAAGGATTTAACGATGGCAAAGTTTTGAATGGTTATATCGGCTAACATAGAGAGGCACCTGTATCTATCAACAACTGTTTATAGATACAGTATATACTGTTTTTTCATCCAGTGAATACTGTTGGGCAAGAATTGTTGTGAATGCGATGAACAGCACAAAAATTGCGCATTAAAAAAGCAGGAAGCCCTGCTTTTTATCGGATACATGTAAAAGATAAGAAACAGCTGGCTTAAAACAACTTAGAAGACCAACCCAGTTTTTTTCGTAACGTGTTGTAATAATTATAATCTTGAGGATGAATGAGTTTGAGCGTGGCGGGACTTTTGTAAATGTGCACTTCGTCCCCAGGGTTTACCGGCAAGGAAACTTGGCCATCACAGCTCACTTCCAGTGTCCCGCGGTTGTCAGGCGAAACCAGTAATTTAATACGGCGGTTGCCATCAACAACCAATGGACGGCTCGACAATGTATGCGGGAACATAGGCACGAGCGAAATCGCGTCGAGGCTAGGAGATAAAATAGGACCACCGCCAGATAAGCTGTATGCGGTTGAGCCTGTGGGCGTTGAAATAATGATCCCGTCCGATCGCTGAGAGAAGGCAAACTGCTCGTTAATGTACACTTCAAATTCAATCATGTGCGCGACTTGCCCGGGGTGAAGTACCGCTTCATTCAATGAGGCGTTGTGGCTTTTTACCTGATCGTGACGATGAATTTCGGTTTCAAGTAAAAAACGGTCTTCTTCCAAGTACTCACCGCTTAATACCGCTTCCAGCGCATGTTCAAAGGCTTCGGGATCCAAATCGGTGAGAAAGCCGAGGTTACCGCGGTTCACTCCGATCACCTTGATATCGCAGCGAGACAGTACACGTGCGGCGCCGAGCATATTGCCGTCCCCACCGATCACAATGGCTAAGTCGGCGTATTGGCCTATCGTCACGAGATCCAAGTAATGGGCATCGGGCAAACCAAGATTGGTGCTCAAGCGTGTGTCAATGCACACCTCATAACCGCGTTCAGTTAGCCAGTGATAGAGGCCTATGTGTGTGTTAACCGCTTCCGGGTTACGAGGTTTGCCAATCAGGGCAATGCGCTGGAATGCTGTCGACATAATCAGGATCTCATCGTTATTTGTGCCCAGTATAACGCGGTAAAAAAGCGATTGTCGTGATTTGCGTTATGCGAGCGGTTGAATCATAAAGATTCATCCCCATAATACTTTCGTCAATCAAGTTGAATAGTCCCAGTGGCGTGCTGGGCAATGCCATTTGTGTCGGAGTGATCATGAGCGAAGAACAGAAAGTGAAGCAAGAGCAGGAAGCGATGAAAGATGCGCAAGCTGCTGAAGCCAAAGGTACAGAGCAGGCCGCTGAGCAACAGGCAAATAGTGGTGCAGACATTGAACATGAAGAAACCGCAGCCATGATTGCACGTATTACCGAGCTTGAGGCGGCACTCGAGGCAAGCGAAGCCAAGGTGCAAGAGCAGCAAGACGGTGTGCTGCGTGCCCGTGCGGACGTCGATAACATGCGTCGTCGTACCGAGCAAGAAGTGGATAAAGCGCGCAAGTTCGCCCTAGAGAAATTTGCCGGTGAGCTTTTACCCGTGATTGATAACCTTGAACGCGCGGTTGAAATGGCCGACAAGGAAGACGAATCAATCAAACCAATGGTGGAAGGGGTTGAGCTGACGCTGAAAACCATGATGGATACTATCGATAAGTTTGGGTTGAAAGCGATCGATCCTCAAGGTCAGCCGTTTGACCCAGAATTGCATCAGGCGATGACCATTCAAGAAAGCGCCGAGCACGAGCCAAACACCGTGATGATGGTGATGCAAAAAGGCTATGAACTAAACGGCCGTGTTGTGCGCCCAGCCATGGTGATGGTATCCAAAGCACCGCAAGGTAACGTTGACGAAAAAGCCTAATTAGGCCCGGGAGAGAGCTTACTAAACTAAATTCGGTGTTTTTTTGCTTCCTCCCCTTGAAAAGCACTCGGCTGCCCTTATTTAAACGGCAGCACTAAATAAAATTGCGGTGAGGGGGTTGAACCTCTCACAGTTACCCCCACATAAGGGGTAACGCATTAAAGCCATAGAACGAATTTCGGAGAGCACCAGATGGGTAAAATCATTGGTATTGACTTGGGTACAACCAACTCATGTGTCGCCGTACTTGACGGTGAAAAAACGCGCGTCATTGAGAACGCAGAGGGTGATCGTACAACACCATCGGTTATCGCTTACACACAAGATGGTGAAACACTTGTCGGTCAGCCTGCGAAGCGCCAGGCAGTGACAAACCCAGAAAACACCCTGTTTGCTATCAAGCGTCTGATCGGCCGCCGCTTCGAAGATGAAGAAGTGCAGCGTGATATCAGCATCATGCCTTACAAAATTGTTAAGGCAGATAACGGTGACGCTTGGGTTGAGGCGAAAGGCCAAAAAATGGCTGCGCCACAGGTGTCTGCTGAAGTCCTGAAGAAAATGAAGAAAACCGCTGAAGATTTCCTCGGCGAGGAAGTGACTGGCGCGGTTATCACAGTCCCTGCTTACTTTAACGACTCTCAGCGTCAAGCAACCAAAGATGCTGGTCGTATCGCAGGTCTAGAAGTTAAACGTATCATCAACGAACCAACAGCTGCGGCACTGGCTTATGGTCTAGACAAAAAAGGCGGCGATCGCACAATCGCTGTGTATGACCTAGGTGGTGGTACCTTCGATATCTCTATCATCGAAATCGATGAGGTAGATGGCGAGCAAACGTTCGAAGTATTGGCCACAAACGGTGACACGCACCTTGGTGGTGAAGATTTCGATAACCGCTTGATCACCTACTTGGTTGACGAGTTCAAAAAAGAGCAAGGCATCGACCTGCGTCAAGACCCGCTAGCGATGCAGCGTGTCAAAGAAGCGGCTGAGAAAGCGAAGATTGAACTGTCTTCTGCGCAGCAAACAGACGTGAACTTGCCGTATGTGACGGCGGACGCAACCGGTCCTAAGCACATGAACATCAAAGTGACTCGTGCAAAGCTTGAATCTCTGGTTGAAGATCTGGTTCAGCGCTCACTAGAACCAATGAAAGTAGCACTGGCTGATGCCGAGCTATCGGTTGACGAAATCACTGACGTTATCTTGGTTGGCGGTCAAACCCGTATGCCAATGGTACAGGCCAAAGTGGCAGAGTACTTTGGTAAGGATGCACGTAAAGACGTGAACCCTGACGAAGCCGTTGCGATGGGTGCCGCGGCACAAGGTGGCGTACTGTCTGGTGATGTAAAAGACGTACTGCTGCTTGACGTGACGCCGCTTTCACTGGGTATCGAAACCATGGGCGGTGTGATGACCAAGCTGATTGAGAAAAACACCACGATCCCAACTAAGGCGAACCAGGTGTTCTCAACTGCAGAAGACAACCAAAGCGCGGTAACAATCCACGTGATTCAGGGTGAGCGTAAGCAAGCCATGCATAACAAATCACTGGGTCAGTTCAACCTCGAGGGCATCCAGCCTGCGCCACGCGGTGTGCCACAAATCGAAGTGACCTTCGATTTGAACGCTGACGGTATCTTGAATGTGTCTGCGGCTGATAAGCAAACCGGCCAAGAGCAGAAGATCACTATCCAAGCGTCTGGCGGCCTAAGTGACGAAGACGTTGAGAAGATGGTGCAAGAAGCAGAAGCTAACAAAGAAGCGGACAAAAAGTTCGAAGAGCTAGTGACTGCGCGCAACCAAGCTGACCAACTGGTTCACGGCACGCGTAAGCAAATGGACGAAGCAGGTGACAAACTGCCTGCTGAAGACAAAGAGAAGATCGAAACCGCCATTTCTGAGCTAGAAACCGCACGCAACGGTGAAGACAAAGAAGACATCGATGCGAAGGTTCAAGCACTGGTTGCCGCTTCATCAAAACTGATGGAAATCGCGCAGCAGCAAGCTCAAGATGAGCAGGCGCAGCAAGACGCCGGTGCTGATTCAGCAAAACAAGACGACGATGTTGTCGATGCTGAGTTCGAAGAAGTTAAAGACGACGACAAGAAATAAGCGAAAGCACTGTCGTTAATAAGCACGGGCGTAGGGGAGCAATCTCCTTCGCCCGTCGTTTTATCAAACAGTGAATTGAACGTCTTTGTTTTGTTGACGTAAACAGGTGCAGTCAGACCATGTCTAAAAGAGATTTGTATGAAGTGCTCGGCTTAAGCCGCGATGCAAGCGAGCGCGATATTAAAAAAGCCTATAAGCGGCTGGCAATGAAATATCACCCAGACCGCAACAAAGGCGAAGATGCAGCCGATCAGTTTAAAGAAATTAAGTTGGCCTATGAAGTGCTGACCGACCCGCAAAAACGCGCAGCCTATGATCAATATGGTCACGCAGCCTTTGAACAAGGCGGCATGGGAGGCGGCGGCTTCGGCGGCGGTGGCTTCGGTGGAGGTGCTGACTTTAGCGATATTTTTGGTGACGTATTCGGCGATATATTCGGCGGAGGTCGTCGTGGTGGTCAGCAACGCGCGCAACGTGGAGCCGATTTACGCTACAACATGGAGCTTACGCTTGAAGAAGCGGTCCGTGGCGTCAGCAAAGAGATCGAAGTCCCTACTTATGTCGGGTGTAAAACCTGTGATGGCAGTGGGGCGAAACCAGGTTCGAAAAAACAAACCTGTGGAACCTGTAACGGTATCGGCCAAGTGCAAATGCGCCAAGGTTTCTTCGCGGTTCAACAAGCATGTCCAACGTGTCATGGCAGCGGGACCATTATCAAAGATCCTTGTAACAGTTGCCACGGCCAAGGTCGCGTAAAAGAAACCAAGCACTTGAATGTAAAAATCCCTGCGGGGGTTGATACGGGTGATCGCATTCGCTTATCCGGAGAAGGTGAAGCGGGTGAAAACGGTGCCCCGGCGGGTGACTTGTATGTTCAAGTGCACATCCGCGAACATCATATTTTTACCCGTGATGGCAACAACCTCTACTGCGAAGTACCAGTGAGCTTCACCATGGCAGCCCTCGGCGGCGAGGTTGAAGTCCCTACCTTAGATGGTCGTGTTAGCTTAAAAGTCCCAGCAGAAACACAAACGGGTCGCATGTTCCGCATGCGCGGTAAAGGTGTGCAGTCTGTTCGTGGCGGCGGTGTTGGCGATCTCATCTGCAAAATGGTGGTTGAGACTCCAGTTAATTTGAGTAGCCGGCAGAAAGAGCTGCTTCAGGAGCTGGAAGAGTCGTTTAGTGGCTCTGAGGCGAAAAAGCACAAGCCAAAATCAGAAGGTTTCTTTGACGGTGTTAAGAAATTCTTTGACGATTTAACCGGATAAACGACTGAGTTTCTCCCGCTACGCTCGACGGCGAGTCAGAGCGTACTGAAATAATTAGCGGCCAGCTCTATGCTGGCCGTTTTAATGTCTGAAGAACCCCATTTTTTGCACGATCTTGGGGTAAGGGGCAGGATGCGTTGGATGAGGTAGAGGTTATTAGTCCATTAGCATAGAGCACTAAGGTTGCGCAGGGATCATCGGTTTGTGAGTGATTAGCTCGAGGGTGAGCAAGGATCTTATAGGTAGCCTCACCACTTTGAATTTCGAATCGATAATCAGGCGATAACTGGCAATCGGCACAGAGTGCTTTTGCTTCTAAGTCGGTTGCATCTGATACCGAAGGATAGTGTTTTGTCGTAATGAACTGCTGCTCTACCCAGGCTTGTAACTGAATTAAGTGTCGCGTCGCTGCGTGCCGTGTCTGTCGTTGTTGGTACTCCGTATAGCTGGGTATGACTACCCCTGCAAGTGTGGCGATGATAGCCAAGACGAGCATCATTTCGATCAATGTCACCCCATGTTGTAAATAGCGACAAAAAGATAAACGCATTTCTACGGGCCTCTCGAAGACTCAATCACCAAACGCATACAGAGGTTATGAGAGTGGTAATCTGAGCGCAATCAGCAGGCGAAGATCCTGGGAGGCAGTATGCGTTTTATCTCTCATCAAAAACGACGTTATCATGGCTTTACTTTAATAGAGTCACTGATTGCGCTTGCTGTCCTGGCGGTTACATGCAGTATTGCGTTTCCCAACTTTCAAAAAGCGCACCAAGCGACGTTAATTGCCAATGAGAGTGCGGCACTCTCTAGTTTGTTTCAGTTGGCACAAAGCCGAGCTGTCGAAGAAAGTCGATCGTATGTTGTTAGCTTAGTGAGTGAGGGTGGGATTGACTGCATTGTTGCCAAAGCAAAAGTATCTTCCACAGTCCGAGCATCAGCCCAACAGCCATCGACTCACGCCTGCCATCAAACGCAAGCCTTGATGGTGAGGCTAGATAAACAGGTCACACTAAAAAAACAAGTTAAAGAAGAGTGGCAATTACAGCCAGACGGCGATTTATTTACGATTGACTTTCGAACCCAGCGGCCGAACCTCAACCTCACACTTGGATTAATGGCTAAGAAGCGCCAACAGCCAGACTATGTAGTGCAAGTTCGTCAGTACCTGGGTTTTAGCCATTGTAAAAAAAATAAGGACAACACGACGTGTCACACTGAGGGCGAAAACGATGCGAGCAGTTAACCAGTTGGGGTATGGCTTGCTCGAACTGCTTATCGGTTTATCGGTTAGCCTAATGGTCATGTTGGCGGCATTGTCGATGATGACGTCCGCGAGTGTGACCCAAACCCGCCTTGATGCGAAGACTAGCTTATCCCTTGAGCTAAGTCGCTTACTGACCATGATGGAGTCTGATATTCGTCGAGCTGGATTGTGTTATCAGTGTGGGGAGACCACGGCGTTTCAAGTAGATAAGCATCTAGTGCTGATTGAGAACATTGGCGGTACCGACGATACCGATGGCACTGACGGCATCGACGACGCCGACAATATCACTCAGGGGCAATGTATTCGTTTTGCCTACCAACAGACGGGGGTCACTCCTCAGTTGGATGCAGGAAAAGATGATGTAAAGGGCTTTCGGTTCGATGCTGATAATCAGGCTGTAGAAATCTACGAGAACCACGACGATACAGACAACTGGAGGTGCAAATTCGGTTATTGGCGAGATATTTCTTCGCGCAATATTGTGATTGATAATCTGACTTTTGAGCGCGAAGAAGTGAGCACGTCTAATGATCGCGTAGTCACAGCCCTAACCATTACCTTATCTGCCGCGTTAAAAGAAGCCCCACACACGCAAGAAAGCTTATCTCGCACCCTAGTTTTACGTAACACAATGAGGCAGTGATGAGAAAGACACAGACCGGTATTGCAACGCTCGTTGTGGTGGCCAGTATTGCTATGATAGCACTGTTGATGGTGCTTGGCGTGAGTCGACGTGCGATCAATGATATCCAGCAAGCGCAGGCACGAATTAAAACGCAAGAGTATCTCTCACGAGCTTGGGCGGGGTTAGATTGTGCGGTGGCGAAAATATATCACGAGGGCCTCGACCTCTCATCCGGTGAGACGGCCAAAGGGATGGCTCAACTATCAGAGTGCCAAGGTGTGGCTGGAAGTCGATTAGAGCTAGCGCCTTGGGCAAACAATCCCTCGTTGTGGCGGCTAAGCAGTCACTCACATCAGCAGCATGTTGGGGTCACATTGCAAGGTGCGGGAGGCGGTCGCGCGGCTGCGTTTGCCACTTCAGGTTCGGTGTTATTTTATGGAGCGAATAAGTGGCGGCCGGCGAAGGGTAAAAAACGTGACGATGATAGCTATGAATGTCAGTCCATTATTGCCGGTGGCGATGTGAAGATCAGCCCACGAAAGCCAAGTGAATCAGATAAAAGTGACCAGGAGAATCAAAAGAGCGAAAGCAAAAACACATTTACCGTCCACTTAGAAGTGGGCAAAGGATGTGCACCCGAGTATAAAACTAAAGTCCCTTATGGCGAAGTTGCGGATAGCCGCGATGAGGCAGAGACGCTGCTGAAAAAAGATGTACAAACCAATGTGAAGGACATGGACCTTTTTCAGGACTTTTTTGGTGTCCCGCGTTCACAGTGGCAGCTTGCCAAACAGCAGTTTGAGGAAAAAGGCGGAACCGTCGTTGACACGCATGGCAATGCATCGGAGTGTTATGAAGCGGTCTACAATGCGATGGAGCAGGGGAGCGGACAACCTAACGTTAAAGTCTGGGTTGATGGGCCTTGTGATTTAAGTCGCGGAGGGGAAAAGAGTTTGCCGAGTGGCCCACACGTCCCACCCGTGTTGTTGGTTGTACAAGATGGCATTATGGCACTTCGTGGTGCGATGAACCCATTCAATGGTGTCATCTATCAATTTAATCCCACGATGAAAGCGAATGAGTATGCGAGGCAATGGGGCATGGATAGCTCTCAGAGTGGGCAGTTGTCATGCACGCACAGTGATGCGACGATTCGCGAGCTTTGCCAGAATATCACTGCCAATGTGAAAAAACCTCAGCAGGCAAGCCGTGTCCCCTTCTGGTTTGATGGCAGTTTTAGAACTGAGGGTGCATTTATCAGCGATGTGCCTGATGGCAATACCGTCATTAATGGCTCGTTGGTTGCCAATTATAATGATGGTAATAAGCGTGCTAGTTTTCAGGGGCTCGGGCAGCTAAGGCCCTTACCCAATAGCTATTACAACCTAACACCACCCAGTGGAGGATAAGGCGATGAAGTCTCAATCTGGGTTTTCATTCTTAGAGATAATGATCGCGCTCGTGCTGGTCTCTGTCACGGGGTTAGGCCTGTATAGTCTCACCGCAGAGATTGAAGCTCGGCAATATAATGCCAAGCTCGCCGAAGGGGCCATGCATATTGCCAATGATCAACTCGCCCTTTGGCAGCGCATCAACACCGATACACCTTGCTCAGCAAAGAATGGAGAAAAGGTTCAGCTTTCAAATATTGCTGGTTGCTTGATTGAAACTAAAGAGACGCCTTACCAACTAAAAGCGGAAACCACAAAAACCTTGATGGGGGAGACAGGCCCTTATGCTAAACAGTTGGAAGTCATCGTAAGTTGGAAAGATAGTCGGGGGGGGGCTCAGTCACTAATCTTTTATTTTACCGCCTCTATCCATCGTCATGGTTAAGCTGAAACCCCGTCAATTCACCTTTTTTGTATGCTTTTTGTTCGCCTGGAAAGTTTTTCTTAAAAACCCCTTGCGCCCAAAAATTACCTCTCTATAATGCGCTCTCGTTGGCACGGCAAGCCGCGCTAACAACGGCAAAATAGCCAAGCAAACAAAACGCTTGACTCATTGCCAAGGTGGCGTAAAATGCCACTCCCGCTCAAGATTGAGCGGCGCTCTTTAACAATTTGACCTATGCAATCTGTGTGGGCACTCGTTAAGAATAGACAAAAAGATTTATTCGATGAACTGAGTGACCAAACGACAACTTTTATAGTTGTTCGGCACAGTCAATTCGTTTGTCTCTTCGGAGATAAACAGTAATCAGTATTCATTGAGCAGTTTCTACGGAAACACCAAACTTAAATTGAAGAGTTTGATCATGGCTCAGAATGAACGCTGGAGGCAGGCCTAACACATGCAAGTCGAGCGGAAACGGCAGAAGTAAAGCTTAGGAGGATAGGAAGTACGTCGAGCGGCGGAGGGGGGGGAGAGG
>NZ_MEBQ01000042.1:0-42415 GCF_001722105.1 Salinivibrio sp. SS3
GTTCTGGCTCTGGCTCTGGCTCTGGCTCGGGATCAGGATCTGGATGAGGCGGCTCGCCGCTATCTGAACTATCCAGCGTGGTCAGCCATTGTGAAAATGCGGGACCATACTGTTCACCATAATCCTTTACCAAGTTCGACCATTTTTCAAAGTGTCCAGCTCGGCCGGCTGCGAGCAACGCATTGACAGCTTCTGGGTGCTTTTCAAACAAGAAGCGTACCGCCAAATATCCCCAGCGATAAACGCGGTTCACATCGTGCTGATAGGTGGTGGCAAATACGTCACTGAGTGAATAGCCGCCTTCTTTGCCCAAGCGTATGGCGTCGGCATAGTCATCGCCATGGGCCATGTATTCAGCAAAGCCTTCTAGCCACCATACGGTATGACCGTGGCGAAGTACGTCGTTAAAGTCGCCATACATATTAAAGCGCCCATCGAGATAATGAACGTACTCGTGCTCGAGGTTCCAAATTGAAAGCGATTGGCCATTATCATTGCGGTAAGCGATAAAACGGGCTTGGTTGTCTGGATCGGCAGGATTTCCTTCTAGGTATTGGCCGCCATTATCGGTCGAGTTACCAAACAAAAAGGCTGAATAGGTTTTGTAGTCCGATGGGTTATCAAACACCACGACTTCAACGCTGTCGTTCAGATCGTCGGTGACCGCTTGATAACCTGAGTTCACGGTTTGATGAAAGGCCACTTCTTTATCGTGCAGGCTTTCACATGCCTGCTGCGATTGCGCTTGTGTCATGCTTTGTGAACGAATAATGGCCGGGCCGTCACATTGATGGCGATAAGGCACCACTTTGGCTTCCAGTGTTGCTTTGGCATCAGACAAACCTAATTCCGTCACCTTGTCGGGGGCGTAAGCATCCACCATTTCTGCCATGCCCACCCATACGGCGTCGTTTTTGCCGCCTAGCGGGAAACGCGGTAATAGATCACGATAATGGCTAATCACACGATCTCGCACGCTGGCTTGGGGGGCCATCAATAGCCGTCCCATTTCGCGGACAGTGTTTGATACCAATAACGCCCCATGGTCGCTATTGGATAGCTGAGGATGATTAACAACGAACTGATAAAGGCGGTCAATCAAGGAGAGATCGGCGGCGAGCACATCGTAAAAGGCTTGACGAGACTGGTGACCTGCCATGGCACGGAAAAGGTTGTTGAGCGCATCGGCGTAACGGCGGTCGTCTAGGCGGTCTGGGTTGAGGTTTTCCAGCAGTTGAATTTGTAGGTCCAAAGTTTGCGGCAAGCGCTTGATGCTATCGGCCATCAGCGTTAAGCCATGCAAGGCATCAGTTTGGGCGCGACCTTTTGCCGTGGCGTAAGGCGAGCGTAAAAATGCATTGATGGTATCCGCGAGGCGATCGTCTAGCGCATCAGAAAAATCAGCGTTCGCTTTGTCACCGTAGAAGCGTACATAGTAGGCCGCGCGCACGTACTCGGCTAAATTAGCAATTTGGCGAGCTTGGCTGTCATCACCCTGATAATGGGTAATGGTCTGCGATAAACGCTGTGCCACTTTACTCACAAAGGCTTCTTGGTAGAGATTGTTATATCGAATAGACGCGGTGTCATACCAGCTAGTAAAGCAACCGCGTTCCGCATCCATAATCGCTTGGATCGGCGTGTTGTTGGCCGCCAAATCGGCAATATCACATTGAGCGCTAGCCCATGCACTGGTGCTGCTAAAGGCGGCAAGCGCAATGAGTGCCGATAGCGGTTTGGGTCGGGAAGGAAATAGTGTATACATTTCAAGCTCCTAGATGTTTTTAGGCGGAGCCGTTATAACTATTTTCCCGACACTATGGGCTTAATAAGCCTAAAAATTAGGGCTTGGTTCCGTTTTCTCTTAAAAATTTGCCAGTAATGTATCATTGCGAGTCTTTTTCGCGCAGGTGTAATTTGGCGATACGTTTTGTCACTGTATACACACGTTTCAAAGACTCAGTCCACTCCATCTCAATGCTGAATAGCTGTAGACGGTTGGCATCATGCTCGATCAAGCGCTCGGCTTGGTGAGCCAACACTTTATCTAATAGGGCGTTGAGCGCACGTTTGGTGTGCAGTACTTGTTTCGCGCGGTTATTATCGCCACGCCGAATGGCATTCACACTATCTAGCAGTGCGTGAGTGACTTTATCTTGAATCGTATCAAGGGTCTCCCGCATCTCATCGCTGATATCGATCTCGGCATGCAGTGATTTATCCATGATAGGAACCAAAGTGTCCTCAATCAGGTCAGCAATGCTCTCGAGTTTATCAGTAATGCTAATCAGGGTGATCTGTCGGTCACTCTGTGCTTGTGTGAGTGGCTCTTTACGCAATCGACCGAGATAAAAAAGCACATGTCCGTGCAAAATATCGACTTGATGCTCAAGCTCGTCGATTTTTTCTAATGCATGAGTCGCCGCATCTCGCTCTTGCTGGGAGGCTAATTGAGAAGTGAGAGGGGGGAGCGTATTCATCATATTGCAAACCCGGCGTCCGATGCGGCCAATTTCGAGCTGGGCTTGATCCATGGCGATATCGGGTGTCATCAGCAGCTCTTTAGAGAGATATTTGGGTGAAACACTCGGGCGTTCACTTGGGACAGGCTTAGGTTTTTTGGGGATGATTTTCTTGGCGAGCCAAACAAACCCGCCGACAAACGGCAACATGACCAATGTATTGACGACGTTGAATAGGGTGTTGGCATTGGCAATTTGGCGAGGCAATTCGGCGCCTAAGCGCTCAACCCCCGTGAGGTCAGGATGACTTGGCGACAGTGCGACGCTCCAATCACTCAACACACTGATCAATGGAAGCCATACCAACACCCCGATAATGTTAAACAGAATATGTACGCTGGCGGTTTGTTTAGCCTCTCGCGATTTCCCAATCGCGGCGAGAAGAGCGGTCACACAGGTGCCGACGTTGGCACCCATCGCTAATGCGATCCCGCCCTCAAGGGAGATAAAGCCTTGCCCCGCGAGGACGATGACAATCCCGGTTGTGGCAGATGAGGACTGCACTAGCGCGGTAAACAGGGCCGCCAGTAGAATGGCAAAAAAAGGATTGTGCATTTTCGCCATGGTATCAATAAACGGCTGATAATCGCGCAGCGGTGACATTGCCTCACTCATCACGTTCATCCCCGTAAAGATCAATCCCAACCCGAATAGCATTTTACCGTATTGCTTGGTTTTATCGGCCTTGGCGGTAAATTGAATAAAAAAGCCGACGGCAACCATCAGATAGGCGGCTTGAGTGATTTTAAAGGCGACAATTTGGGCGGTAATGGTTGTCCCGATATTGGCACCCATGATCACGCCTGTTGCTTGCGCGAGCGACATTAACCCCGCAGAAATAAATCCGATGAGCAGCACAGTCGTGACAGAGGAAGACTGAATGGTTGCGGTCACCCCGGCCCCTGTGAAGACACCGGCGACTCGGTTAGTGGTGAGTTTGGCTAACAAGGCTTTAAGTCGGCTTCCAGCGGCGTTTTTTAGTGCTTTGGACATTTTATCCATGCCGTATAAAAACAGCGCCAGGCCACCGAGCAGCCCCATTAACATTGTGAGGGTATGGAGCGAAGACGCGTCCGTGTTCGCTGCCCATGTGAGGGAGGGCAGCAAAAATAAGAGGGTGGCCAAAAAGCGCCACTGCCAAGTATGACTCAACGCGGTTAGTCGCATTTATCGCCTCTAGGTTGCTAGATTATGACCAATAATCATTAACATAGATGCAATAAAACTGTAATGCGAGTGGCGCAGTGACGTTAGGTGAGGCATTGACGGGAAGAATCGCTAGGGGATCACACTCTTAGAGTAACGTGAGACGGTGTTAACTCAAATAAAGCGGCCGACAAAAGGTCGGCCGCAGAGCACTTAGCTTTGGCAGCTGCCTTGATACTGCCAAACCCATTGGTTAGTGAAAGGGTCTATGCCCCAGTTGTCTTGCGTGGCCTGGAATAGATGCCCTTGATACTGAACGGTGACGCCTGCTGGATAATAGTTGTATCCACCCCAAGTCGGCATATTGGTACAGCGGTTGGTCTCAACCCCGCGATCGTCAAGGCGTGCTAATACGTTGGTCGCATAGTCACGCGCCCCCACCACTGTGACGTACAGATCCATGCCCTGAATTTGGCTAAAGCCACAGTACTCTTCGTTGCCTACATTGGTTGAGGCGCAATCGTTGTCATTGACAGTTGCAGGGCGACCTACCGCGGCATATAAGTCTACTTCGCCGTGACCACGATAGGTTTGTAGCCAAACGGTGCCGCGAGGCGCATTTTTTACCACGAACTGGTAACCAGCGCCCGCACGCCCTTGGATTTGCACCGGCTGATCGAGCGTCAGCGGCAAAATCTCTGGTTCAGGTTGTGGCTCTGGGTCTGGCTTAGGGTTTCCTTCCGTCCCTTGGCAGCCCTGAGGTTGAATGCCCACTTCGGCAAAGGCTTGGCTTACTGCTCCGGCTGGGTAGTTAAGGTCTTTAGCGGCTTCGCAAACCCCATTCGCACCTTGTTGGAAACTGGAATTCGGACGCCAATAAAGCTGATTCGCTGTCGCAAATGCTTTAAAGGCCTTTTTGATATTCCATTGGTCGCTGGTGGCGAGATGGTAAAACGCTTTGTTGAAGATACCTGAGCTAAAGTGCACGTCGATGCCAGAGTAATAGCGGTCGACATGACCAATGGAGCGTCCATCTTGGCTTGGGTTGATGAAATAACGCATGGCTTCGCTATGTTTCATCACGTCTTCACCCATTTTCCAGTTAAACTCACCAAACACGTACTGTCCCAGAGCCGCTGCGGCGACATCCGAGAATGATTCATTCATCCCACCGGACATACCACGGTACTCAAGACCTGAGTTTTGCTCGGTAAAACCATGACTCACCTCGTGAGCAATGACATCCCACGTGGTGAGGGGATACATGCTGCGATTACCGTCACCAAAGGTCATTTGCCGGCCATCCCAAAAGGCATTGCCGTAACCTTGACCGTAGTGGACGCGCATGGTGAGTTTCTGTCGAATCGGACGTATACCGAGCCAGTCTTGGTACATATCAAATACTTTCTGACCAAAAAACTGCGCATCATTCATTGGCGCATAAGCACCGTTGACTTGACGGTAGGTGTTTTGTGGGCAATTAAACTGATGAACCTCTCCGCCCCATTCGCGGTTATTCATGTTTAATGTCACCACGTTGGGGCTATCCATTTGGCAGTAGCGGTTGACCTCAAAACTGCCTAGCTGGGTATTGGGACCGAAATTAAATCGGCCTCTCTTTTGGTTACCGCCGGGGCCACCCGCCTCTAGGTGCGCGATGCCCTCCCAGCTGTCAAGGATATCGCCAGACTTCGCATCAATAATTTTGATTGGACGCGATGGGTGACCATCGTCGCTGGCGAGGTAGTCGACTTTGTAGACCAGGCGGGCTGTTTGTTGTTTATCCAGCCAGACCAAAAGCTCTGTGTTTGCATCCGCTTGGTGAAAATGCTGACTGCCTTGGTGAGTCTGGCCTTGTGCAATCGCGATAGCCTGCTGTTGATTAATCATGGGGAGTGTACCACCGATATCTTGTTCGATATCAGTGACAACGTCACCTTTAACGCTGGGCGCAAAGCCGCGTGCGGCGGTATTTTCAACCACCGAATAACCGTAAACGGGAACGCCATGATGTAGCTGCTGCTTGCGCACTAAGGCTTTGTTGCCCACTTGTAGGCGTGACTTTTCACGAAAGCTTAATGCTGGCGATGAGGCCACCATCGTGCGAGGTTGATCATCATTTAATGCCGCGCTCAAATCTAAGCTTGAGGCGTCGACCACATTGGCAGCCTGAGCAGGTATCGCTAATGGAAGGGTTAAAGCGAGTAGCGTTTTACGCATAGTGTCCTCTTCATACTACAACGAGTTAAAAATCCTTGGTTACTATCCATCGTGTGCGTCTCAAGCGGGTTTTCGAGCAGTGATAATGAGGATTTGGTTCAAAAAGTGTCTAGAAAAGTGGAACTGGTGTTCGATTTTTACGTTATGTGCACAAAATAAAAGACAGCGCTAGCGTGTGTTAAAAAATGATTTAAGCGTTGTAATTTCGTGACTATGCTAGCTAGGGGATTCGATATTGGGAGTAATGCTGTGAGTCACTTATACTCGCGCCTTTTTCTGCGGGCAGTATTATTAGGCTTTTGCCTAACCGTGACGCCTGTGATGGCAAACCAACAGGCTTGGCAGTCGCCTGATTATATTGTTGAGGCATTTTATCGTATCGCATTTCAGAGCGAGTATGTGCAAGGTGAACAAGGCGTCCGCAAGTGGGATGGCCCGATCCGCTATCATGTGGCGCATCCGATCAATGAGAGCCAGCTGCATGATGATCTTGTCACATATCATGTTGCACATCTTGAGACGCTAACCGGGATCGACTTTATCTCAACGCCGACTCCGCAGCGTGCCAATCTAACGATTATGTTCACCAATCATGAACGTTTTTTAGATGATGCGCGCAAACAGTTTAACAATGCCGATGTCTCACCATTACATGATGCCGTGTGTGCGGCTAACTTTCGAATCAATCAACATGGCGCGATTCATCATGCAGCGGTTGTTATTCCCGTTGATTTAGCACGCTCCAAAGGGAAACTCGTGGCCTGTGTGGTAGAGGAGCTGACACAAATTATGGGGCTGCCTAATGACGATGATCGGGTTTTCCCATCGATTTTTAATGACCGCACGCCACAACAGCTTTTGACTGGGCTAGATGGCTTATTGCTCAGGCTGTTATACCTCGACGAAATAGAAGCCGGGCAAGATTGGCAGACGGCACAGACCATCATTCAGCCAGTCGTTCAACAGTGGGCAAGTGACGGCACCATTGACAATGCACACCGCAGTGTCAAAACCGGTGAGCTTTATCGTTTACTGGGCTGGTAGCCGAGCGATTAACGCCATTCGTTTTCCATTGATTTGCTCAATAACACAAATTGTTTAAAGTGATTTAGACATTTCGCCATCTTCGACAACACTTAAAGAACAGGACAGCAAATTGTCATGACGGTCAAGGGAGGCGACATGGAGTCGATCACTGTTAAAGATTATATGAACAAACGCCCGGTAACCTTTTCACCGGATATGCCGCTTTCTAGTGCACTGGAAAAACTGCTTCGTAGTCAGCAAACGGGTGGGCCTGTGGTAGATGCCAATAAGCGGTTGGTCGGGTTTATCTCCGAGCAAGACATGCTGCAGCAGTTGCTACGTGACAGCTATCATTGCCAAGATTCACACGCCGTGGCGGATTGTATGACCAGCAACGCGTTGGCGGTTGAATCCGAGGACAGTATTATCAAGCTTGCGGAAATGATGGCGCCCACCAAGCCTAAACTGTACCCAGTGGTCGACGAGGGCAAATTGGTGGGTATTATCACCCGTCGAGATGTCTTAAGAGCGATCAGTATGCAAATGGGTGAATGTCTGACCCATCCAGTTTGAGGTTTTTCATTACGCGCACCTTACTATTTGGGTAAGGGGCGCTTATTTGCTATCGCCACCAAGATGGCATCGCCTTTCTTGTTTCCCCTCCCATACTGACGGCTGTCCTTCCGCGCGTTGTGGTTGGCCGCGTACAAATATTGAACGAGTTGTGGTTATTTTTCATTCAGTCTTATGTGCTGGTCAATCAATTTTAATCCTGCTTATTTAAGTAGTTACTTGCCATGGGGCAACATATAGTTCGATTATTAGTGTTCGTTTTGCGTTTTTCTGCTATTGTGCCGCCCGTTGGTAGCGGGCAGTTATCGCGAGGTTGAGGCGTACAAAAGCCCAAGCGCGGCAGCAAAACGATAAGCAGGATGCTGGAGTATCGTGACGTGTGGCTAACCCGTATTAACGTCAATGTGAATGTAAATGAGGTAACACAAAGGTCAAATTAAACAATCAGGGAGGATGAGGTGAGAGAAACAAAGAGGTTATATGTATCAACTCAATTCAATTGGTGCGCTAGAATCATTCCTGATTGCCATCGGTGTCCTTTTTTTAGGCCATTTTGTTAATTCAAAAACACCCGCATTAAGAAAATTTAATATCCCAGAGCCGATTGTGGGCGGGTTAATTATTGCGTGTGTTATTTCTATATTACACTACAACGGTATTGATTTTAAATTTAGCTTGCCGTTAAAAGATACGTTTATGCTGATGTTTTTTGCGACCGTTGGTCTGGCAGCAAATTATAAACAATTAGTAAAAGGCGGCTTAAAGGTGTTTTGGTTTCTTGCCATCGCTTCTGTGTACATCATTATACAAAACGCTATTGGTGTCAGTTTTGCGTCGATGCTTGGTTTAGATCCATTGATGGGGCTGGTCGCTGGCTCGATTACCCTGTCTGGCGGGCACGGAACCGGCGCGGCTTGGGCCCAGATATTGACCGATGAGTATGGTATTCAAAGTACCCTGGAAATTGCAATGGCGTCGGCAACACTCGGTCTGGTGATTGGTGGTATTATTGGTAGCCCAGTTGCCCAGCGTTTGATTAATAAACATCAGCTTGAGTCTGAATATGGGCGTGGCACCACAACACACGAAAAATATCCCGAACTTGTCACGTACAATGAAAATGAAGAAGATAAAGTAACCGCCAAGAAAGTCATTGAAGTCTTATTTATTTTACTGCTGTGTATTACGGGGGCTCGCCATTTATCTGAGTGGGTAAGCGGGTTTAATATTGAATGGCTAATGGTGCCTGACTTTGTTTATGCTCTCTTCTTGGGTGTAATAGTCACCAATACGCTTGAGGTTTTTAAACTCAGAAAGCTAGAGTCAGAAACCGTGGATATGGTAGGGACTGTCTCTCTATCATTATTTCTAGCGATGGCGCTAATGACGTTGAAGCTATGGAACATTCTCGATTTAGCGGTCCCATTTTTAATTATTCTGGCGATTCAATCGGTGGTTATCGGCTTATTTAGTTACTACGTCACGTTCAAGTTGATGGGGAGTAATTATACAGGGGCCGTGATTGCTGGCGGACATTGTGGTTTTGGCCTCGGCGCTACCCCGACCGCGGTGATGAATATGGGCTCAATCGTGAATCGTTTCGGCCCCGCGCCTCAAGCCTTTATGGTGGTGCCGATTGTGGGGGCTTTCTTTATCGATATCGTCAACCTGCTAATTTTACAGGGCTATATTTTTATTATCCAATAGGATCATTGCGCTCAGCCATCATTGCTGAGCGCATTTTTTCTGCTGTCGCGCAGCGTTTGGCAAACTCAATGAGCGTTGTTTTGATAAGCGCTTGACTCTGGAGTGGGCTCCAACCCTTATACTGACCACAAGTTAATGACACACCGACCAAAGAAGGAGTCGATTATGTGTAAGCATTGTGGACATCACCACTGTCATCAACCGCATCACCAAACGGTGTCTCCGTCTACGCAAACGGTAACGAATACCTGCCAAGCGTCGAGCTGCTGTTCCAGTCACCAAGAGGGTGAGGGTAGTGCGGGCGATGATGACCCCGACAGGCGACAAACCTCGTGTCACCATACCTGCCAGAGTTCGCCCTCGGCGTCATCTCCTCAGTTATCCTCCATCACCCATGAGTGGGTGGTTACTGGCATGGATTGCCCAAGCTGTGCCGCTAAACTTGAAAAAGCAATTCATGCCACGCCGGGTGTAGAGAGCGCACAAGTGCTGTTTGCCACTGAAAAGCTACGAGTCGCTTTGACTCACGATGCCCCAACGGAGACGCAATCTGCCATTGAGCAAGCGGCTAAAAAAGCCGGTTTTCCGCTCGTTACCTTGGATCAAACCGCCACTGTGCCTTCTGGTTGGCAAAAATGGCGCGATGACGCCCTGCTGTTTGGTTTAATTGGCATTATGCTGGTCGCTTGGGGGCTGCATTACTGGTCCGCTTCTTTATCTGATTGGCTGTTTACTGCAGCGACAGTCGTTGGCCTCGCTCCCATTGTGCTTAAAGCGGGTCGATTGGCGCGTCAAGGATCGCCGTTTTCGATAGAAACCTTGATGAGTATTGCGGCCATCGGTGCGTTATATCTTGGAGAGACCACCGAAGCGGCAATGGTATTAGTGTTGTTTCTCATTGGCGAGCGGTTAGAAGGGTATGCGTCCACGCGCGCCCGCGATGGCATTCAGTCGCTGATGGCATTGGTGCCAGAAACTGTGACGCGAATTGATAGCGACGGTTCACGTGAGACCGTGGCGGCCAGTGATCTACAGCCAGGTGACCGGATTGAAATCAGTGCCGGTGAGCGACTCCCCGCGGATGGGCAGCTAATGGACGCTGCGGCGAGCTTTGATCAGAGTGCACTGACAGGCGAACCGATCCCTGTCGATATCGAAGCCGGTGACACCGTGATGGCGGGCAGCCTTGCAACCGATAAAACGGTACAGCTAAATGTGACATCCGCACAGGGCGAAAATGCCATTGACCGTATTTTGCGCCTTATTGAGCAGGCCGAATCGAAAAAAGCGCCGATAGAACGGTTTATCGATAAATTCAGCCGCTGGTACACGCCTGCAATGATTGGGCTCGCCGCGCTAGTTGTGGTGATTCCACCCCTGTTCTTTGCCGCCAGCTGGCAAGAGTGGTTATATCGAGGCTTAGCACTGCTATTGATCGCCTGTCCATGTGCGCTCGTGATTTCGACACCTGCGGCGATCACCTCTGGGCTGGCCACCGCGGCCCGTCGTGGCGCTTTGATCAAAGGTGGGGCAGCACTGGAAACACTGGCGAGCGTCAATGCCGTCTCATTGGATAAGACAGGTACCTTGACCGAAGGTAAACCCATGGTGACCGATGTGCGCGCGTGGCACAGTGATGAGAGCGCTCTGCTTCAAGCGGCGACCGCCATCGAGCGTGGTAGCCATCATCCATTGGCAAAATCCTTGGTCCTGTATAGCGCCGAGCGTGGCATCTCGGTGCCGGATGCCTCGCATATCCAGGCGAATGCCGGTCGCGGCGTGCAAGGCATGGTTGAGGGACAAGCCGTCAGGTTGGTTGCGTTAGACAAGGTGGGTGAGTCGACGTTAAATCATGCGCAATATCAAGAGGCCAAATCGGTGGCCGAGCGCGGGGTGACTGTCGCGGTTGTGCTCATTGACGAGCAACCACAAGGGATAATCGGCTGGCGAGATACACTGCGACAGGATGCGCGAGAAGCCATCGAGCAATTGCGTGCGATGGGTATTCAGCCTGTGATGCTGACGGGTGATAACCCGACCTCCGCCGCTGAAATTGCCCGCGAACTGGATATTGATTACCGCGCGGGCCTATTGCCGGAGAATAAGGTTGAGGCGGTAGAAACGCTGGCGGAGCAATACCGCATCGCAATGGTTGGCGATGGCATCAATGATGCACCGGCCATGAAAGCATCGCACGTCGGGGTGGCAATGGGAAGTGGTACCGATGTGGCGTTAGAAACGGCCGAGGCGGCATTGAGTCATAACCGGCTGGTCGAGTTACCCAGAGTCCTGCAACTGGCGCGCGCGACCCAAGCGAATGTGCGGCAAAACATCACCATTGCATTAGGGCTTAAAGGGGTGTTTTTAGTGACCAGTGTACTCGGTATCACAGGACTTTGGGTCGCGGTGCTGGCTGACAGCGGTGCTACCGCGCTGGTCACGCTGAATGCGCTACGTTTACTTCGTGACTAGTGCTGAAAAACAGGGCAAAGGCTGTCTGCTTTTGCCTTTATAAAGTGATAACGATCTCTAAATTTTGAAATCTGTAATATATAATATAGTAATAGGTCGATGATGGTCACACAAAAGATGGCAAAATTGGGTATCCTAAATGCATAACCAATAACGAGTTCGGGCCTCATCAGCAAGGCCCACATTAATTCTAATGCGGATAAATGCATCCAGCGAGGAGACGAATGATGTCTGATACCCCTGTATTTCACCTTGGCGTAACAAAAGCGGATCTTCAAGGCGCAACCACGGCGATTATTCCTGGCGACCCGGCGCGCGTTGAAAAAATTGCTAACTTGATGGAAAACCCAACCTTTCTCGCCTCGCAGCGTGAATATGCTTTGTATCTTGGTTGGCTCGATGGCAAGTCAGTGGTGGTTTGCTCAACGGGTATCGGTGGCCCATCGACCTCTATCGCGGTTGAAGAGTTGGCACAACTTGGTGTGGGCACCTTCTTGCGTGTAGGCACCACGGGGGCGATTCAGCCGGACATTAATGTCGGCGATATGATTGTTACCACCGGCTCTGTACGCCTTGACGGCGCAAGCAGCCACTTTGCGCCAATGGAATTCCCAGCGGTGGCCGATTTTGACGTCGCCACGGCCATGAAAGCCGCCGTTGATGAAGATGGCGCCACGGTTCACACTGGCGTGACGGCATCCAGTGATACCTTCTATCCAGGTCAAGAGCGTTACGATACCTTTAGCGGCCGTGTAGTGCGTCGCTTCCAGGGTTCAATGCAAGAATGGCAAGACATGGGCGTGCTGAACTTTGAGATGGAATCAGCCACCTTGCTGACCATGTGTGCTAGCTCTGGCTTGCGTGCAGGTTGTGTGGCCGGTGTGATTATCAACCGTACACAAAAAGAGACCCCAGACCACGCGACCTTGAAAGAGACGGAAGCGCGCTCAATTAAAGTGGTGGTTGAGGCAGCACGTAAGCTCCTGTAAACAAGCGAGACATCGTTTTCCTACTAAAACGCGGAGCCCGAAGGCACCGCGTTTTTTAATTGTCGACCGTTTAGCGAACCTGTCCTATTGCTTCGCACAAGCGATTAACTCGTTCTTACCTCAATCGTACCGCCCGCTGCGATAAACCAGTCATAAAGATGGGTTCGCAGGTTGGCGAGTTGGTCGGGGCCAATAAGAGCCAAGCCTAAATCGGTGGCACGGGTAATATCGTGATGTCTTAATGGACGGAAGCTCACCAACATCGCGCGCGCTTGCAATCCTCCGAGTAAATCACGCAAGGACTCCAGCTTGTATAGGGTATCGTCGCCATCACTCGACATGCCTTTGGTTTTGCATTCAATAATATGCAGCTTGTTATTCACCACCATGGCGACATCTAACTCATTGCGCACCTCGCGCTCACCGATTTGGCGATAAACCTGCAAGGAAAGTGCGCTGTCTTGGATGGTGGGAAGCTCTTGTTGGATGGAGGTGACAGTATGGTGCACGTAGCTTTCTAACCACTCGCCATTGGCAAAACGTCGCGCTTCTTCACAGCTAAATGTCAGCACCCCTTGCTTATAACTGGCTAAGCCAGCATCCGAGAGATCGTCGAGTAGAATACCAAGCTCGCGATAACCTTGCTGTTTTTCACTGAGCGCGACGTCTAAACGCTGCTCTTTACGACAGGTGGTTGCGAGGTAGTTCAACGTGGCCAGGCCAGGGCCTAGCTCATAGGCATTACTGGCCCACTTTTCTCCCAGCCGATAAATGTCATTGGTTAAACACCCTGTGACTTGGTCATCTTGGTGCTCACAGCGCGCACCGAAAATCGTTAGATACTCAGTGAGACTAATATGATCTTCCACTTGTTGCTGGGGTAGGCCGTCAGGGTACAGCCAACAAAGCTCGTCGCTATAGGGCTCAATCACATAGCTGGGCCACTGATAGGTACGAAATACTTCATAGGCGGAGAGTAATTGGTGGCGCAGGCCACAGCTCGCATTAAAAAGGATGTCTTCAGAAGAGTGACTGAGCTGCTCGGCAAGACGTTTTA
The DNA here is from genome assembly GCF_001722105.1 of Salinivibrio sp. SS3. Classification (NCBI taxonomy): domain Bacteria; kingdom Pseudomonadati; phylum Pseudomonadota; class Gammaproteobacteria; order Vibrionales; family Vibrionaceae; genus Salinivibrio; species Salinivibrio sp. SS3. Next base: position 13,713 of record NZ_MEBQ01000042.1, read on the forward strand.
CCTGACTTTTCACCTCGCGGATATTGATATCATCCGAGATTTCAAAAAACTCGGTTTCAATCCCCTTGGGCGCCAGCACACGCGTTAAACGCTCAAATTCCAGATCTTGCTCCAGCGTGCCAATGAGTATCAGCTTACTGACAGGCAATTGCTGATGCAAAACAGGGGTAACGAGACGGACGGGGTCAGAGTCGATGATTCCTACATGAATAGCCATAATTGCTCCAGGCGGGCTATGAGGCGGCATAAGGCCGCTTAATTATCGGTATAGTTGCCAGCCTCAACAGGTGGCGTAACTATTAATATCCGGCCTCGTGGTCAGGCTTTCAACCACTCGCTGAGTAAATAAGTGTAATTTTACACAGCGCTGACGTGATACCCGTTCTATTAACCCCGAAGTAACTCGCCCCTTTTTTGTGACAGTGCCGCGCTAACCTTTGTGTAACCGCTTTGCTTCCCTTCTAGGCGCGACTTTGCTTGAGTGCTTGCTGACGCAAGGTCTCGGTTAAACTATTTAGCTCAGGCAACATGCGTTGAATTAAGTGTAGCTGTTGTAGCACCATGCTGAGTGGCGCGTTATCAACAGGCACGTAAGTAGGAGACTGTGACTCGATGGTGGCATTGGCGTGGTGCTCATCAATGCTCACTGGCTCGCCCGTGGGCGTCTTGGTGCCGGTTGAGGGCACTTGTGCGGGTAATTCTGCAGGCAATGCTTGCCCCAAGCGCTCAGTCAACGTGTTGAGGGATTGATGAATTTCACGATGGAGCTGCGCCATCTTTTGATGATTAACCTCATCATCCATCCGGCTGCGATGCGCGCCCAAGGCCGAAATGTAACTGAGCATGGCATTGTTCAAGCACAAAAACCGGAAGGTCTCTTCAATATTGGTGCGATAGCGTCCAGGCTCCACCAGCATGTTACTGATCGCGGTGGTCAGCTCGGCATCGGCATTATGGGCATGTCGACGCGCGATCCGATAGGCAAGGTTGTCCCGCTTACCCACTCGATATTGCGCAATCACATGAGCCAAGTAGTCACGGTTAGCTTGCAGCGCTTCAGTCATGATCCCACGCAAGCGGTGGGCTTGCCAGTCGGGCAGTACATAACGGACGGCGGCGACGGCGATCAAACAGCCAATCACGGTATCGCCAAGGCGAGGAAGAATAACCGCGAAGCCTTGACCAAATTGGCTAAAGCACATCAGCACCAGCAGGGTAATAAATAAAGTGGCGAGCGTGTATTGCACGGTACGAAACGCGAAAAACAGCACCCCAGTGATCACCATTAACGCCAATTGACTGCTGGGATCAGGGAAAAGGTAGAGTGCGGGCACTCCCAAGAGTAAACCGGCGACCGTCCCTAAAATGCGCTCTTTAAGCTTACTGCGCGTCGCAGAGTAGTTGGTCTGACACACAAATTGAATGGTCATCAAAATCCAAAAGCCGTGCTCTAACCCAAGCCCTTGGATCAGTGCATAACCGGTCAGCAGTGATAAGGACAAACGCACCGCATGACGGAAACGCAGTGATTTAACCGTGAGCTGCCGGCGAATGCGGTAAGCCATTTCCCCTAACGAGTGTGCATCCGGGTCGGCCAGTTCACTTTCTTGGAGGTTGTCCGTGCTGGCTAAGTGGCTCAAGCTGGCCAGTTGTTGTTCCACTGTCTCCAAGTTTTTGTAAAGAAAATCGAGTTGTTGCAGCAGCGCGAGGCGAGTGCTGTCTTGCTCCTCTTGTGCCGACAAATAGGCCATCGACTGTTTGATTGCCATGAGGGCTTGGTGGCCTGTTTTCGGGTGATGGTAGTGTGTACCGATCGACATCGCTTGCGCAACATCCCGGCAGGCTTGCGCTTGCGCGTTTAATAAGGCTTCAAAGCGAAAGAGGATATCGGAATGAAAAAAATGCGCCGCCAGATCCTGGTAACGATAATGGGATGAACTCACACGTTCGTGAATATCTTGGGCAATGAAATAGGTTTGTAGCAAGGTTTGATGTCGCTGTGTGAGTCGACCGCGTCGAGCACGGGCCAGTAATGACGCTTTCGCTTGATTGAGCGCGGCCACCACTTGCGCATTTTGGTTGGCGGCGGCAATACGCGTCGGTTGCGGAACCAACTCGGCGACCGGATGGAACAAACTGGATTTGGTTTCCATATAAGTGGCGGTTTGACGAAACACCGCAGCCAATCGGTGCTGAACCGGGCGGTGAGGCCATATCATGATCCAAGCCAGCGACAACAGCCCATACCAGAGCGCCCCAGATAACAGCATCATCGGCTGTAACCACATATCACTGCCTTGCTCCATCCCCAGCATGGTGTAAACCGCCAAAAGTAACGAGGCAAAGGCGATGGTGCCATAGCGCTCACCGATCGCGCCCAGCATGATAAAGCCAAAGCTGGAGGTCGTCAGGCCAATCGCGAATAGCCAAGGGGTGTCGTACAGTAGCTCGACCGAGAAGGCCGCGACGGTAAAGCAAACAAGGGTGACACCGAGCGCACGCAACCGCCCCCAAAAATGATCATCCACTTCCGCCAATGCCGAGGCAATTACACCGAGCACCAGTGGCGTCACAATATCTGTGCGTCCGGCGTATCCCGCGTACAACGCCACACCCATCAGGGCAATAAGGACGCGAATACTGTCATTAATACGATGGTTCGCCCAATACTCACGCACGGCGAGCGGCAGGAAAGGTAAACGTGGCAGAGAAAAAGGCATAAGTAAGGGTGATCGGCCAACAATGTTGGCAAGATAGCAGAAATGGAACCAGAAACTAAGCCTCAATGAGGGATTTTCTCGGGGAATAAGAAAAGGGTTGCGGCAGGTCAATTTCGTGTTGTCAGCGCACTGCGTAGGCAGTGGCATCGCGCTAGTAAATTGATTTATCGAGCATTGAGAAGTAGCATGCCAAGCATCTTTTTAGGGCACGACGCGTGCGCTATTCGCTGAATAACGTTGAGATATGAAACTTACAGCCAATCGCTGGGCACAATGGCTTGTTTACGGCGATCATTATAGCTTGCAGCTTGAAGATGATGGCTTACTGCTCGAATCTCGTCATCATCGACAATACATTCCTTTCTCGGCATGGGATGGACAGCTAACGGTATCGCGTGGGTTGCTGTGGGGGACGATTTCGTTAACCGGTTATACTGACGAAGGCGAACCACTGCCATTCGAGGTCTTTGGCTTGCCATGGGATCACGCCCAACAAGCGGGACAAACGATTTACCGCCACTATCAAGCCTATATCGCCCGTTATCAAAAACGGCTAGCGATGATTCAGCCTAGTTTGTTGGCCGAGTTTGATGCACTGGTGAATGCGCCAGGTTATGCGCGTGTCGCCCAATTACGCAGCGCCCAACAAACGGTATTGAATAAGCTGGAAGGCGAGGGGATCCCTGCCTCGTTCTTGGCCAATTTGGACGAAAGCCTTGCTACCACACTATCGCCTGTGCTGCAGGCCGACTCAAGCTGGCTGAAAGCCCGCAATCAACAGTGGCAAGCGGCGATGCTTAACCAGTGGCAAACCTGGTTTGATACCATTGAATCGTCGCCATTGAATGCCGGGCAGCGCGAGGCCGTGCTTACCGATGAATCCCATACCCTGGTGGTGGCGGGCCCTGGCAGCGGCAAAACCAGCGTATTGGTGGCACGCGCCGCGTATTTAATTGAAAGTGGTCAAGCCAAGCCTGAGCAGCTTTTGTTGCTGGCCTTTGGTCGTGATGCTGCGACAGAGCTTAAAACGCGGATAAAGACCAAAACGGGCCATGAGGTGAATGTCACCACTTTTCATGGCTTTGCCCGTCAGCAACTCGCCGAGCACCAAGGACAGGCCCCGGTTATTTCGCCGCTCGCCAGTGATGAGACGGCCAAAGCGGCGTGGCTGACCCAAACACTCGCCGAACAGTGGCAACAGCCCACTACCCGCAAACGCTGGGACAAATTACATCAGCAGCAAACACTGCCGCTTGATGATAACGCTGAACTGACTGCGTGTGCCCATGACGGCCGGTTGCACACCTGGGTTCGGTCGCGTCTTTCACGGGTGATCCAAGCCAACACTACCAAGCGTGCGCTAACCGATAAACTGGCAAGCTTTGAGGCGCAGGCCGCCTTAAAAGATGAACTGGCGGTGATTTGGCCGTTATACCAAGCCTACAAACAAGCACTAAAAGCGGAGAACGCCGTTGATTTTGACAGCTTAATTACCCAAGCCACTAAGCTGTTTCAGCAGCGAAAATTCGTCACGCCCATTCAATTTGTGATGGTCGATGAATACCAAGACATTTCCCCAGCACGATTGGCGATGCTCGAGGCACTGTGTCACGGTAAAGCGGACAGTGAATCGCAAGTACCACGCGCTTCCTTGTATGCGGTGGGGGATGATTGGCAAGCCATTTATCGCTTTGCCGGTGCCGATGTCAGCTTAACCACAGAGTTTGCGCAGCGTTTCGGCGACAGTGAAATTTGCTGGCTGACCACCTGCTATCGCTATCCGTCTACCTTGGGGGATGTGGCGCAGCAGTTCATCGAACAAAACCCCAAGCAGCTGAGCAAACAATTGGATTATGCGCGCGATAAGGCATCGGCGAAAACGCCCAAAACGATCAAGGTGATCACGGACGATAAGATAGAAAAGACACTGGTAAGCCTTGCCAAAAAGCACGCTAAAGCCGAGAAAGCAGTGAGTGTGATGCTGATAGGTCGCACGCATGCCATTTGTCCTGACGCGCTAGAAAACTGGCAGAATGCTTATCCGTCATTGGCGCTTCGCTATACCACCGCACACGCCAGCAAGGGGCAAGAAGCCCACTATGTATTTATCCTCGGCATGGATGAAGGCGTATTTCCCGCCAAGCCTCGCTCGCTTTCACTCGATGAGGCCTTATTAGGGAAAAATGAAGAGCCAATTGAACACGCGGAAGAACGGCGACTGTTTTATGTCGCCCTAACGCGCGCGCAAAAACAAGTTTGGCTGGTACACCAAAAAGGCCATGCCTCACCGTTTGTGGAGGAATTGAAAGGGTACCTTTAACTACTACTCATTACGAACAATCGTACTTATATCTCGGCTTTTATTCTTCGACCCATTTAGTATATGAAGCAGGTTTTCTGATAGGAAGGATCCTAGGGCGAGCGCATGAGTGTTTATTTTTCAACCACCGCTGGTATGCCTGCAGCTAAGACCTTCTCAAAGAAGCTGGGATTCATGAGACAACGCTTCTGTTTTGATACCACGCTGATCTTGGTCGGCTCAGCCCGCACCATGTTTGAGGCCATGTGTCGCAGACAGGCAACATTCTCTGCGCCATTGTCTTTATAAATTAGGCAGGCGTCTTCACCATGTTGACATCCAATACCCAGTGCATGGATTCAATGCGAGCGGATAGCACGGCTTGCCTCATCGGCAGTCAGTGATTTTGAGCCAATATAGTAACGATACTCCAGCGACATCGGACGCCTTTTTTCAACACGCAAAGATTCAACCGTGACAAGGCTTTGTAGTGATGGCCAGCGGGTAAAGTCGCCTGATAAACATTATTTATCAAGCACATAGCACTGACGTGATTCAATACGACCGTGGCTATGTTCAAACACAGCATCGTCATTGAAGGTTCGGTGCTGCTCACTGAATGCTGCGGTGATCGCATTCGCTAACTTGCCTTGATTTTGTTTCACCGCTAATAAGTAATCGCCACCCTGCTCAACAATTGTCTTGGCACTCTGGCGGTTATCATCAACGGCACTGAAGTAGTCTTCAAATGTATCGATGTCCACGGTATCTATCCCTAACTATTTTAGAATCGGCCTATATGATCACAGCCAAAGGTGAGCGTCAAACCGATCCTTTTTTGGTCGAAAAACGTTCGCGATTTCGCCCTGGGTTATCGGCACCTTTATTGAGCGAGAGTATTACCATTAACCAACAGGTTGGAGTCACGACCGATAATTTATAATGGCTCTTCTTGATGCGACATTGAGTTGATCAGGCCGGCCAATAGATTATCAAGAGACTCGCGCTCTTTATTGTCTAATAACTCTAGAATCTTCTCTTGGCCTCTGACGTGATCTTGGAGGATGTGGTCAATCTTTTTTATTCCCATTTCAGTTAGTTCGACAATGATTGCCCTTCTATCTTCGCGGTTCCGTCGCCGCTGAACAAGGCCTGCTTTTTCTAACCTATCAAGTCTATTGGTCATACCACCAGATGAGACCATCATAGATCTGTAAAGCTCGGTTGGAGACAAAGCGTAGGGTTCTCCGGAGCGCCGTAACGTTGCAAGGACATCAAATTCCCCACGACGTAGATCCAATAGGTCCAGGTGAAGCCGGCTAAGCATTTCATTGGCTTCGATCAAGCGACCGAATAGGGCCATGACAGAAGCGTCAAGCTCAGGACACTCATGCTGCCATTGCTGCCGTGCCGAGTCAGCACGACTCGTGGTTGTAAAATTATGTCTTGACATAAAGATTCTTTGTGTGGAGTATGTAATGGTTAAGTTAAACGATTGTTGGGGGATGCTTATGACAAAAGTCAATGAACGAAATTATGCGCTATTCGCTGTCACAACGGTGCTAGTGGGGCTCAACCTGCGACCCATAATGGCTTCTGTTGGACCAGTTCTCGATTTAATTCAGGCTGATACCGGTGTAGGCGATACGTCAGCTGGTCTGTTGACAACCTTTCCCGTCCTTGCTATGGGGGTTTTTGCTTTTTTCGGCGGGGTGTTGCAAAGGAAGTTTGGCGTTGAGAAAACCGTACTATGGAGCTTGATTGCGCTGTGTGCCGCCACCCTAAGTAGGTTTTACTTTCATGGTGAAATGGCATTGATTGCTACAGCCGTATTGGGGGGTACCGGCATTGCTGTTATACAAGCTGTTTTACCGGGTATGATTAAGCGAGATTATGGTGATAAGGTCGGCCAGTTGATGGCCTTGTATACTGTAGGGATCATGGGCGGTGCGATGTTGTCCTCATCTTTGACTGCTCCTGTTTCCAATCTGAGTAGCTGGCCACTATCACTCTCTCTCTGGGGTATTCTTGCAATTATTGCATTGCTTTCCTGGAAAAAGATTAGTGCTGATAGTGCTGGAGCTGGTGGGCAGGAGAATGCTCAATTACCTTTAACATCAAAGCGTGCTTGGTTTCTCCTGCTCTTCTTTGGTGTTGGAACATCGGCATACACCTTGGTTTTAGCATGGTTGCCGCCTTTTTATGTTCAGCTAGGCTGGTCTGGGACAGCAAGTGGTTTACTCTTGGGAGGAGTAACTCTTTGCCAAGTGATCGCAGCTGTAAGTCTCTCTTCTGTCGTAGATCGTTTTTCAGACCGGCGCCCGATCCTTTATTCGATTCTCGGAGTCATTATTTTAGGACTTATGTGCCTGGTGGTTTCTCCAGAGTCATTGTTCATCCCTGCATTGCTTCTGCTTGGTTTTGGTATTGGAGGATTATTCCCAATGTCGCTCATCATTATTGTAGACCATCTTCAAGCGGCTAGTCAGGCTGGATCTCTTATGGGGTTTGTACAAGGCGGTGGATATGTGGTGGCTAGTATTATGCCTTTCGCTGCAGGTGTGATAAACGATTATTTTAATGATCTATCTATGGCTTGGGTGGTTATGCTCGTAGCAATGGTAGTTCAGCTTATGATGGTACCCTTCCTGTCGCCCAAGTATTCACTTTCCACTGATGACTGGAGCCTTCAAAAAGCCTCTTAATTAAAGATGGTTTGGAATGGCTCGCATTTTTGGTTGCTGATCTTTGGCTTTTCTTATGGATTACAATTACGAATATTCATGTGTAGTGGTATGGTGTACGAAAATCTATACAAAGAAAAGTTGGGCTCTCGAGTAGTTGGTTTAAATAGTAACTAATGCATTTAAAATGGAGCAAAGGAGAAACACCTTTGCTCCTAATGATCTATCAGTTGCTGTGATAAGTTGTACTCATAAACGCTCGTCTAAGTACGCTTGGTAATCAGGGATTTGAACATCCACCTCTTGGCCAAATAGCGGCGACGTGATCAGAAAGCGTGCGGTTGAGCGATTGGTGGCAACGGGAATATTCCAAACCGTGCTTACGCGGAGTAGCGCTTTGACATCCGGGTCGTGTGGCACGGCATTGAGCGGATCCCAAAAGAAAATCATCGCATCAATTTTTTGTTCAGAAATCATCGCCCCGAGTTGCTGGTCACCGCCCATGGGGCCACTGATTAACGGGGTGATTTTTAATCCGGTTTCTCGCGCAAGAATATGCCCGGTGGTGCCGGTGGCATACAGCTCATGCTGACTCAGTATCTCTTTATTTTCTTGTACCCACTCGCTCAAGGCGTTTTTGTAGTGATCGTGCGCCACTAACGCGACGTGTTTACGCGCAAGCATGGTCCGAGACGTTTGCTTCATACCCATTATCCCTCGTTAACAAGGTGGTTGTTATCAAACTGCCCACCGCAGCATTTACCGAAGACTAAATCAATCCGGCGATGAAATATAGCGCCTAACTGACAAACTCCGACGGTCACTTGTCAGAATTATCACATTATCAATAAAAAAATAGCCAAGCACATGAAATAAAATCTATTTTTTCACCCACTTGTTAATCAAGCACGCAAAAGTAGCGCGACAACCCATCCAAGTAGCAACAAAAAGGCTACAGTTAGGTAATCAGGCAATGGAAGTGCCTAGTCATGCAGGAGTGTTTATGAGCAAGGAGTACGCGTATGTGGGTGACACTGGATTTTGAAGCATCCGGTTTGTCGTTAGTGTCTTACCCGATTGAGGTCGGGTACGTGTTACCAAGTGGTGACAGCCATAGTTTTTTGATTGACCCTTCCACCGCCAGTGGACATTGGCACCACTGGGACAATGAAGCCGAAACCCGAATTCATGGGATCTCGCGTGAACGTCTTTTTAGCGAAGGGATCAGTGTTCTTGAAGTATGCCAGCATCTCAACCAGACCCTCGCGCCTTTTGAACATGTATTGTGCGATAGCCAATGGGATTTGTTCTGGATGGGGCGACTTTATAAAGCCTGCTATATGCGTCCTTCATTCACCTTAATGGAGGTGAATCAATGGCTAAAAAAGCACAGCGATCTGGATCGGCGCGATTTTAGTCGCGAAATGGAGGCACTGGGGCCGACGCCGCATCGAGCAGAGGACGATGCGCGGCAAATTCGTCGCGCCCTTGATAGCTTGTTAAAATAGCTCGCCTTTTAGCTTACTCGTGGGATGTCATGACAACACCTTTTACCCTTAGGTTCGCGCAATTCAACCTCTCTCTAGCCGGGCGTCAGGCCGGTGACATTAAAGCAAAGATGCTTGCGCCTGCCCCCAGCCGACAAATTAAAAATCTCGCCGCAACCTTACAGCGGGTGCGTCCTGATGTGGTGGTGCTTTGCGAATTCGATCATCCAGGCGATGGCGGTGATGATGGGGCGCTCGCTGCATTTTGTGAGCGTCACTTGGCCGAATCGCAACACGGTGACACGCCGATTGATTATCCGTATCGCTACTTGCCTGCCACCAACACGGGGTTAACACTCACGGTGCCGGTCAGCATGCATCAACGCTTAACGAATGCCCAGCAATGCCATGGCTTTGGCGACTATCATGGCCAGTTTGGTTATGTGATTTTATCGCGTTACCCTCTCGACGATGCGGCGATTCGCACGTGGCAAGACTTCGCGTGGTATCAGCTTCCTCAGCATCAAATTCCCGCGGAGTACTACACCGAACAGGCACAAACGGCGTTACGCCTCGCCTCGAAAAACTTGGTGTCAGTGCCGATTTTGGTTGGTGATAAACGAATACAGGTGGTGGCCTGTCATCCCACGCCGCCGGTGTTTGATGGGCCAGAAAAGCGTAACTGGCGGCGCAACAGTGATGAAATTCACCAACTGATTGGCCTTTTGGATAATGCCGATTGGCTGGTGGACGACAAGGGCGCTCACGGCGGGCTTTCTCCTGAGACACCGTTTGTGGTGATTGGCGATTTAAATGCGGATCCGAGCTATGGTGATGGGGACAAGCAAGCCATTGGCGCCTTGCTTCACCATCCGCGGGTGCATCCAGAGGTTGCAGTTGGGGCGCAGGTACCAAAAAGTGACGCGGCACAGTTTCATGCGTTCCGCTTTATCGAAGGGAAAGGGCGGGCCATCGCTACCCATAACGGTGGGTTACGCCTCGATTACGTCCTACCTTCGCGAGAGCTAGCGGTGCAAGCCTCTGGCGTATTTTGGCCGGCGTCTGATGATGCCGACTACCCACTGATTTGTGATAAAAACGGCCAAGAAAACGCGCGTGCTCACTCCGATCATCGTCTTGTCTGGGTCGATGTGGCACTGAGTTAGCGAGGCTGCGAGTCCAGCGCCACGCCTTCACGCTGACACGCGACTTCCGCGAGGCGTTTAGCTTGTTCGTCCGGCTTTAAAAAGCAGCAGGTTGAGCAATAACTGTGATCATCGACGGTAAAAATCCGACAGCAGCCACCGCGCAAACGGAAGCTGTGGGTTTGCAGCACAGTTTGGGTGTCATTCGGATCGTAGACGGTGACATCGTGAAAGCCACTGCGCTTGCTATAAAGTGGGGTGCCGCGTTGATGGACGATCGACAGCGCGGCTTCACGCGCGGCCTGCTCACAATCACGATGTTTACCCACCATCAAAAAGGCAATACAGATTGAATCGGCAACCACTTTCCAAAGTGGCCCTTCACGCATACCACTTTGCTCGGCAACCGCATCGACGATCGGCGAAAAGTGGCGTAACAACGCGCCGTGCAAAATAGCCTGCCAATCTTCTGCCGCTGGCTGTTTCCAGCCAATCAAGGCATTGAGGTAAAAATGTGGTTTGTGATAAACCAGCTCCTCGCCATTCGGTTTGGTGACGCGGGTAGGCTGGTATTTGACCTGCCAATTATCTAAATCTAGCGAGGGGAGTTGTCCGCCCAGGAGCCAGCTAGCCAGCACGGGCAGCAAAAATTCATAGGCATAAGCGCCGATAAAGAGCGTGCCTTGGGCGCGGTTATCTGCGTCGCCATAGGTGGCGTTGACGGCGGAAAAACACTGCGTCAATCCGTGCTCAGTCGTGAGCTGTTCTTGAAGTGACGTGCCCACTACATCATCAGGGATCACTGACAAGCCTAAAGCAGAAGGGAAAGGGGCGAGTGCAACCGTGGTGGGCAGGCTTAACACATCAACGCTAGGATCGGCCGCGTTCATCAACACTCCTTTATGATAGGCAATCAAAACGCGAAATTTAGCATGTGCAGCAATCAATTGTAAGAGTGATTCGCATTTAGATGTCGATGCACTATCGTCACGATTGGGAACAAGGTGTCGCAGAGGAAGTGGTTGAAAAGAGAGGCGGACATCCACCTCTCAAAGGTCGACGCTATTATGCTGTTGAAGGAGGCTGGACTTGATAGCGTCCAGGCTTGTGATTCATCGCCAGCACGAGGTTGGTAGTAATCGCCGCGGCGACAGATAAGGCAATCAGCCATGGGTCAACGATCATCAGCGACAACACCACAATCGAGCAATCCAGTGCCATTTGTACTTTGCCGGCGCGGATGCCAAACCGTTGCTGTAAGAACAACGCCAAGGTGTTAAATCCACCCAAGCTACACTGATGGCGGAACATCACTAACATGCCCATGCCAATTAACCCACCGCCAAACAGCGCCGCATACACAGGGTGGATGCTATTGATGGTTAATACGGCGCTCAAGTGATCCGCGCCGAATGAGACGATGCTGACCGCAACCAAGGTACTTAAGGTAAAGCGTTTCCCCATTTGAGTGTAGGCGAGCCAATAAAAAGGCAGGTTAATCACGAAGAAAAGCTCACCAAAACTGAAGTCAGTGACTCGTTGTAAAAACAGTGCCAACCCAGCAGTGCCGCCGGTCAGTAATCCCACTTGGTTGAAAAAGAAGATGCCGAGTGACACCAAACTGCTACCGATAAGCAGCGCGAGTGCGTTTTCACGCTTGGAATGATTTTTATCCATATTTGCGTTCTATCCCTATTAAAACGACCGCTACACCATACGCTGTTGGTTGAATAGGTCGAGTCAAACACCTGTTTGATAACAAGTGAATAACAATCCAATGCGTACATTATCATTTACGTTGTGGTTTTGATCACGATAAAAGTGCGTCGCTACAGACCAAAGTCTAATCTACATTGTCTACAATCTTATTCTATTCTGGCTTTATTAAAGTTCTTAAGCGGTTTTTTATGTCTTTATTGTCGACAAATGACCAGGTTCACGATCAGTACACGCAATCGGCGCCAGCTGAGTCACGTGAGCCCACCAAGTCAGCCAGCCTGACTGAACAGCTTATCGAGGCGATTGTCACCGGCAGCTATCCAGCCGGCACCAAAGTATCGGAAGCGGGATTAGCTGCTGCATTTGGCGTCAGCCGAGGCCCATTGCGCGAGGCGATGATGCGGGTCGAAGCCTTGGGATTGGTCGAGCGCGTCCCTCATGTCGGTGCGAGAGTCGTGACACTCACGCATCGACAATTGGCTGAGATTTACGCGGTGCGAGAAGCGTTAGAGGGCATGGCGGCAAGACTGGCGTGCGCGCACATCACCGATGCGGAAATTGAGCAGCTCAGTGCGGTGCTCGACACCCACCATGCCTATATCGAACGGGTGGAGGGGGCGGCTTACTTTCATCAACAAGGGGACTTTGATTTTCACTATTGCATCATCAAAGCCAGCCATAACCAGAAATTGATCAATCTGTTGTGTGGTGAGTTGTACCACCTGTTGCGAATGTACCGCTTTCAATCGCCCCGAGCGCATTCTCGCCCCCAGCAAGCGCTGCAAGAGCACATGCAAATTTTAGCGGCAATTCGTGAGCGCGATGCCGAGTTGGCGGAAATGCTGATGCGTCGTCATATTCAGCGCAGCCGCCAACTGATTGAACAGCAAATAGCAGATTGAATAGCAACTGACGAATTAAAAATAGTGCGGTGGTGAGCCCCGCTAAGCCACGAATTTACAAGGAGAATACGATGAGTGCAGGTGCACGTTTTCGCCAAGCGGTACGCAGCAATATTCCGCTGCAAGTCGTCGGCACCATTAACCCCTATTGCGCCATGATGGCAGAGCGAGTAGGGCATCAAGCCATTTACCTGTCAGGAGGCGGGATTGCTAATGCCTCTTATGGCTTACCGGATTTGGGGATCACCACGCTTAACGATGTGTTGGAAGATGTGCGCCGGATCACCGCAGCAACCGACGTGCCCTTGCTGGTGGACATTGATACCGGTTTTGGCGGTGCGCTCAACATTGCCCGTACCATTCGTGAAATGGAACGGGCCGGTGCGGGTGCGGTGCATATGGAAGATCAAGTAGCGCAAAAGCGCTGCGGTCATCGTCCTAACAAAGAAATTGTCAGCCAAGCTGAAATGATCGACCGCATTAAAGCGGCGGTGGACGCGCGCACCGATCCTGAGTTTGTGATCATGGCGCGCACCGATGCCTTGGCAGTGGAAGGCATGGACAGTGCTGTTGTCCGCGCCAGAGCGTACGTAGAAGCAGGGGCGGACATGATTTTCCCCGAAGCCATGCAAACGCTCGAACAGTACCAAGCCTTTGTCGAGCAAGTAGAGGTGCCGATACTGGCCAATATCACCGAGTTTGGGCAAACCCCTCTGTTTACCAGCCAAGAGCTGGCGGGCGTCGGGGTCAGCATGGTGCTGTATCCACTCTCTGCGTTTCGCGCCATGAACCAAGCCGCCCTCAATGTGTATCAACACCTACTGGATGATGGCCACCAAAAAAACGTGGTCGACACCATGCAAACACGTGATGCGCTCTATGACTTCTTGGGGTATCACGCCTACGAACAGCAATTGGATCGCCTATTTGGAAAAGAGTGATCACGGACGCACACCCACGGTGTGAAAACGTCGGTTACACCACTGGAATTATCATCACGTTCACGGATTCATGCAGCGGTTGAATCTGATGGCATCAAAGGAAAGGAGCCAATCATGACAAATGTCGCCGTCGCACCTAACGAGAAACCAACCTCTGGCGCAGGCCTGCGTGGCCAAAGTGCCGGCACCACCGCCTTGTGTACGGTCGGGCAAACCGGCACTGGATTAACCTACCGGGGTTATGACATTACCGATTTAGCCAATCACGCCCAATTTGAGGAAGTGGCTTACCTGCTACTCAAAGGCCAACTCCCCAATTGCCAAGCACTGGCTGACTACACAGAAACCTTGGTGGGTAAGCGGGGATTACCTGACGCCTTAAAAGCGGTACTGGAACGGATCCCGGCCAATGCGCACCCCATGGATGTGATGCGTACGGGTTGCTCGATGTTGGGGAACTTGGATCAAGAAACTGACTTCAGTGAGCAAGCGGATAAAACCGATACGCTGTTGGCAATGTTGCCAGCCATTATCTGCTATTGGTATCGCTATTCGCATGATGGCATGCGAGTCGATACCTATCAGCCAGAGGTGAAAAGCATTGGTGGTTACTTCCTCAAAATGCTCACTGATGAAACCCCGTCGCCACTGCATGAATCTGTGATGCATTGCTCGCTGGTGCTGTATGCCGAGCATGAGTTTAATGCTTCGACCTTTACCGCCCGAGTGTGCGCGTCCACCTTGTCCGATTTGCACTCTTGCATTACTGCGGCCATCGGCAGTTTGCGCGGCCCATTACATGGCGGTGCCAACGAAGCGGCAATGGCGATGCTGGAACAGTGGCGCACACCTGACGAAGCCGAAGCCGGATTAATGCAAATGCTCGCCAATAAAGACAAGGTGATGGGCTTTGGCCATGCAATTTACCGTGAGTCAGATCCCCGCAATACCCTTATTAAGCATTGGTCGAAACAGCTGGCGGAAAACGCACCAGACGCTTGGCTTTATGACGTGTCTGAGCGGGTTGAGCAAGTGATGAAACGCGAAAAAGGCTTGTTCCCCAATGCCGATTTTTATCACGCATCGGCCTATCACTTTATGGGAATCCCAACCAAATTGTTTACCCCGATTTTTGTGATGAGCCGAGTAACGGGCTGGGCGGCGCATGTGTTTGAGCAGCGCGCCAATAACCGCATTATTCGTCCAAGTGCCGATTACGACGGCCCTGAACACCAAGATTGGCTACCCATCGAGCAGCGCCCCTAATCGGCGCGCATTCACCCGATTGAAATTACAGAAGGAATTGACCATGAGCAACAACGTAGAACTGAACCAGCGCCCCGACCCCGATGCCTTATTGGTGCAAATTGCTGACTATGTCGATAGCACGCCGATTGCTTCGGCAGAAGCCTATAACACTGCCCGTAACTGTTTGATGGATACCCTTGGCTGTGGCTTGCTGGCGCTACGTTTCCCTGAATGCACCAAACACCTGGGTCCACTGGTGCCGGGTACTACAGTGCAACATGGTGCGCGTGTGCCGGGCACCTCTCATGAGCTTGATCCGGTCACTGCCGCGTTTAACATCGGTTGTATTATTCGCTGGCTCGATTTTAACGATACTTGGCTCGCCGCCGAGTGGGGCCATCCGTCCGATAACCTAGGTGGAATTTTGGCCACCGCCGATTACTTAAGCCGTGTGGCCGTGTCCGAAGGCAAACCGCCGCTTACCATGCGCGATGTGCTGACTGCGATGATCAAAGCGCATGAGATCCAAGGCGTACTTGCACTCGAGAATAGCTTTAACCGTGTCGGGCTCGATCACGTTTTACTGGTGCGCGTGGCGTCGACGGCGGTGGTCACCAAAATGCTGGGCGGTAATCGTGACCAGATCATTGATGCCGTCTCACAAGCTTGGGTGGATGGCTGCGCGCTGCGCACCTACCGCCATGCCCCGAACGCCGGTTCACGCAAATCGTGGGCGGCGGGCGATGCCACCTCCCGCGCGGTGCGTCTGGCGATGATCACCATGAAAGGCGAAATGGGAATGCCGTCGGTACTCAGCGCGCCAAAATGGGGCTATTACGATGTGCTGTTTAACGGTAATCCCTTTAGTATCAAACAAGACTTTGCCAGCTACGTGATGGAAAACGTGCTGTTTAAGATTTCCTTCCCTGCTGAGTTTCATGCTCAAACCGCGGTGGAAGCGGCCGTTACCTTGCATGCACAGGTTAAAGACCGGGCTGACGAGATTGAACGTATTGAAATCACCACCCATGAATCGGCCATTCGCATCATTTCTAAAGAAGGGGAGTTGGCCAACCCGGCCGACCGTGACCACTGCCTGCAATATATGGTGGCGGTGCCGCTGTTATACGGCAATCTGGTGGCCGAGCACTATGAAGATGCCTTCCATCACGCCGACCCGCGTATTGACGCGCTACGGCAAAAAATGGTGATCAAAGAAGACCCACGCTATAGCGCGGAATACCTAGAAGATGACAAGCGATCGATTGCCAATGCGATCCAAATCTTCTTTACCGATGGCAGCCACACTGAACAAGTCGCAGTGGAATACCCGATTGGTCATCGCCGCCGCCGTGAAAAAGGGATCCCCGTACTGGAGCAAAAATTCCGCTCCAACTTGGCGACCCGTTTCCCGCAAGCACAGAGCGATAAAATTGCCGCCTTGTGTAGCGATCAGGCCGCGCTGGAAAAAACCCCGGTGCACGAATTTATGTCGCTGTTTGTGATTAACTAAGCACGTTATCAACACGTTGCTTGCTAACTCATCGCTCGCTGATAGCGGGCGATAAGGAGCCGCTTATGCAAGAAGCCAGTTACCAACACCATGCGGATTGGGCCAGCCGCGATCCCGAGGGGTTTTGGCAGGCGCAGGCCAAACAGCTTGATTGGTTTACCTTTCCACAAACCATTCTCAGCAAAGACGATAATGGCATTGAGCGCTGGTTTGCCGATGGCACCATGAACACCGCGTATATGGCGCTTGATGCCCATGTCGAACAAGGCCGGGGCGAGCAAACCGCGCTGATTTACGACTCACCGGTTACCGATAAAAAAACCACTTATACCTATGCGGCGCTGCGTGACTACGTGGCGAAAGTGGCGGGCATGCTGGCAGGGCTAGGGGTTGAAAAGGGGGATCGCGTGGTGATTTATATGCCCATGATCCCAGAAGCAACCGTAGCGATGCTCGCTTGCGCACGGCTTGGTGCTATTCATTCGGTGGTGTTTGGAGGTTTTGCCCCGAACGAGCTGGCGGTACGGATTGAAGATGCGGAGCCCAAAGTAGTGCTCACCGCTTCGTGCGGCATTGAGGGCGCGAAAACCTTGGCTTATAAGCCGATGATCGATCAAGCCATCATGGACAGTCGCTACAAACCCGACCATGTGGTGGTCTATCAGCGGGCGATGTGTCGTGCCCATTTAGACAACCCGCGTGATGCTGATTGGGCGGCGCTATTAGCTGAAGCCACACCTGCGCCGCCGGTGCCGGTCAACGCCACCGATCCCTTGTATATCCTCTATACCTCCGGCACCACGGGTAAACCCAAAGGCGTAGTGCGTGATAATGGCGGCCATGCGGTAGCGATGAAGTACAGCATGAGCGCGATTTATAACGTCAAACCCGGCGAGGTGTTTTGGGCCGCGTCGGATGTCGGCTGGGTAGTAGGGCACTCGTATATTGTCTATGCTCCTTTGCTACATGGCTGCACCACGGTGATGTTTGAAGGCAAGCCCGTCGGCACACCGGATGCAGGTGCGTTTTGGCGCGTGTGTGATGAGTATAACGTCAGCATTTTATTCTCTGCACCCACCGCCTTTCGGGCGATTAAAAAGCAAGACCCAAACGGTGAGCATCTTGCGCGTTATCCGATGACATCCTTACGCACGGTGTTTATGGCGGGTGAGCGGCTTGACCCGCCCACATTGGAATGGGTGGAAGAAAAGACCCAGCGACCCGTGGTGGATCACTGGTGGCAAACCGAAACTGGCTGGGCGATTGCGGGCAATCCATTGGGATTAACCTGCTTTGCGACCAAGCCCGGCTCGGCAACCATGCCAAGCCCTGGCTATCAAGTGCAGATCCTTGATGAAATGGGCGAACTGGCGGCGCCAAACCAGCAAGGATACATTGCCGTAAAGCGCCCCCTGCCACCTAGCTGCCTGCCGACGGTGTGGCGCAACCACGATCGTTTTGAAGCCGGCTACCTCAGCCAGTTCCCCGGTTATTATGTCTCCGGTGATGGCGGCTACATGGACGAAGATGGCTACGTGTTTGTGATGGGACGGATTGATGATGTGATTAACGTCGCGGGTCATCGTTTATCGACCGGCGAAATGGAGGAGGTACTAGGCAGTCATGAAGCGGTCGCCGAGTGTGCGGTAGTAGGCATGCACGATGAGCTTAAAGGCCAATTACCGATTGGTTTGGTGGTACTGAAAGACGGTTTTGTCTCTGTGAGTGGCGAGATCGAACAGGCATTGGTGCAGCGTGTGCGGGATCAAATTGGCGCGATTGCTTGCTTTAAACAGGCGGTTATCGTCGATAAGTTACCCAAAACACGCTCAGGTAAAATCTTGCGTCGCATTATTCGCCAAATGGCGGATGGTGAATCTTATCAAGTGCCCTCGACGATCGATGATCCGAGCAGTTTGGAGGCCATTGCCTCTGCACTATCCGCTTCGTAGTCGGTCAGACTTTTAGTAAACGATGAGCATGGCTCAACGCAAAGCAAGGTGAGGCAATCAGTACCGCCTGTGGCCTACACCTTGGCATTTTTTTGTTGAGACATCTTGGTATCCGCTTCATCCAACAAGTCATCTAAACTGCGGTGCGAGGTGGCCGAGCTGTTAGCAATCCCTTGGCTAAACGAAAGGGGGTAGGTATGGCGATTAATCCGATTAAATCGATCAACCACGCCCGCAAAGCGCTCGAGTGCGTTTTTTGCTTCTTGGCGGCCAGCACCGTAAAGAAATAGCACAAACTCATCGCCACCAAACCGCGCAAACACATCCGACTCGCGCATATTGGCACGCAGCAAGTTAGCCAAATGGGATAAGGCGCTATCCCCTTCGGCATGGCCGTAGGTATCATTAATCGCTTTAAAGTTATTTAAGTCCAAAAACGCCAATGAATAGGGGGCATTAATCGACTGACAATGCTGCACTGCTCGGCTAGCCAGTTGCATAAAACCGCGTCGATTAGAGATACCGGTAAGACTATCGGTATAGGCTGTCTGAGCCGATGACAACTCGCTTTCCGCCAGTAGCGCCAGATCGTTTAAAAAGCGCAAGTCTTCTTGGCTAAAGCGCCTAGGTTGAGTATCAATGACACACAGTGTGCCGACATTGGTGCCATCACTGAGAGAAAGCGGATGTCCCGCATAAAAGCGAATATGCGGATCGCCCGCAACGAGGGGATTGTCGGCGAAACGTGGATCGAGGCTGGCGTCTTTCACCACAAAGGGTTGATCCCCCAAAATGGTATGGCCGCAAAAAGAAATATCGCGTGAGGTTTCGCGCACAGTCAGGCCAAAACAGGATTTAAACCACTGACGATCGTTGTCGATTAAACTCACGAGGGAGATCGGGACGTTGAATAAACGTTTCGCTAAACGTGTGATGCGGTCAAAACGCTCTTCGTCTTCGCTATCGAGCAGGCCTGTTTCTTCCAGCCTTTTTAAACGTTGCTTTTCATCTTGTGGTTTAATGGGACTGAGCATTCACACACTCCTGTTGCTCGCTCTACAAATGCTGACTCTCTAAATACAGTAGAGGGGCTAGACAAAAGTGTCTAGGGCAGAAGACGACATAAGTCGCCTACTGCCACAAAATGTGCGATACCGCTTGCGGCTTATTGCACCAGACAAGCAAAGCCTTTCAGATAGAACCCTTCTGGGTAGGCACTGTGAGTGGGGTGGTCGGCAGCTTGTGCAAAGCGCTCGATAAATTGCACGTTTTTACCCGCATCCAAGGCGGCATCTGCCAGTATCTTTTGGAACAGACCCGTGTCCATTAAGCCCGAGCAAGAGTAGCTGAGCAGCACACCGCCTGGATTCAGCAGCTGCATGGCAAGCATGTTAATATCTTTGTAACCACGACACGCACCGTTCAGTTGCGATTTCGACTCGGCAAACTTCGGTGGGTCCATTACTATCACATCAAAGCGTTCACCTTGTTCGCGATAAGTGCGCAGCAGCTTAAACACATCGGCATTAATAAACTCAGCACGCGTGAGATCAAAGCCGTTTCGCGCCGCATTGGCTTTGGCTTTGTCGAGTGCGGGCTGGGAAACATCGACATTGATAATCTGTTTGGCATTGCCTTTTTGCGCATACAAGCCAAAACCGCCCGTATAGCAAAAGCAGTTTAAGACGCGTTTGCCATCCATGTATTTCACCGCTTGTTCGCGGCTATCACGTTGGTCGAGGTAAAAACCGGTTTTATGGCCGTTAGCAATATCAACCTCAATCGCCACGCCGTTTTCTTCTATGGTGACAGTGGCCGGCGGCTTCTCACCGTGTAACACTCCCACGCGAGGCTTGAGGCCTTCTTTCTTACGAATCGCCACATCCGAGCGCTCGTAGATATGAGAATCTGGGAACTCGGTGCGTAGCGCGGTGACCAGGTTATCACGCTGAACTTCCGCCCCGGCGCTGAGCAATTGGCACACCAAGTAGTTATCGTATTTATCCACGGTAATACCGGGCACACCGTCTGACTCAGCGGCCAAGAGGCGGTATCCGGTTAAGCCATCACGTTTAGCGAGCTTGGTACGTAGCGATTTTGCCGCACGAATACGGGCAAGGAAAAAGTCACTGTCGATGGCGGTTTTTTCAAAGCACCACATGCGTACCCGAATTTGTGATTGCGGCGAAAATGCCCCCATGCCTAAAAACTCGCCTTGATGGTCACAAACCGTGACAGTGTCACCTAGTCCGGGCTTGCCTTCAACGCGGGTGATCCCGCGTGAGAAAATCCAAGGATGGCGGCGTTTGATGGATTTATCGCGGCCTTTGGCGAGATACACAGTGGCAGTCATGATGGTTCCTAACAATGGGTGGTGCAAAACACGTCAAAATGCTGAGTGGGGCACCTGCATCATGACGTGACTTGCGGCTCAAGAAAAAAAGGGCGGGTATTGTCGAGCAAGGTGAGTGACATTGCAATAAAAACGCGCCCAGAGAAGGGCGCGTGATAACAAGCGTGAGGGGGGTAGACCAAGGAATTAGGTGCGAAGCCCTGCCACTAAAGTTTTTAATTGATGCGCCTGTGCGCCCAGCTCGCTCACTTCAGTGGCGGAGTCACGCAGCATTTGGGCAACCTGGGTAGACTGGCTGCGTACTTGCTCCACATCTTGCGAAATCGTACCCGCGACATTGCCTTGCTGTTCAGCAGCGGCAGCAATCTCGGTACTGCGATCGGCAATGGTGCCACTGCGCTCAGCGATTTGGCTAATTTCGGTATCAATTTCCTGCACCGCCGCTTCATTGGACGACGCATTTTCAACTGTGCCTTCCATCACCTGGCGCAGCTCCGCGGTATGCGTTTGCAGTGATTCAATCATCGACTGAATATCTACCGTGGACTCTTGGGTACGACTGGCCAGTGTGCGTACTTCATCGGCCACCACGGCAAAGCCGCGGCCTTGCTCACCGGCACGTGCTGCTTCAATTGCGGCGTTAAGGGCCAACAAGTTGGTTTGTTCACTGATGCCATTGATGGTGGTTACCACGGTACCAATTTGCTCGGCGTTTTTGCTCAGCTCGCTGACTTTATCTGCCGCTTGGGCAATTTCAGCGGCAAGGCCGTTAATCGCGCTCATGGTTTGTTGAACTTGCTGACGCCCCTGGTTTGCCGCCTCGGTGGCCTCTTGCGTTTGGGTCGAGGTGTCCGTGGCATGGCTGGCTACTTCGCGAATCGAGCCGGCCATTTCTTCGGTGGCACTGGCCAGTGAATCAAGATACTGGCGCTGACTCTCACCCAAGGCTTCACTTTCATCGCTACGCTGCTGCAGACTGGAGGACAGACCATCCATCATTTCCGCGCTTTCCTGGATCGCCTTCACCAAGTTTTGCTCGCGCTCGAGCACTTGATCGATAGTAACGGCAATTTGGCTAAACTCATCACGAACAGGAATGAAGTTCATTCGGTAACTCAGTTCACCCTCTGCTAGCTTTAATAAAGCTTGGTTCATGGTGTACATCGCACCGCCAATAAAGGTCATGATGTAGTAAATCAGCACCGCAATCACTAGCACCATACCAAGGAGCAGGCTCCAATCGGTGGCGCTCATATGGCTAAACAGCGAGCCGTCGACTTGGTAGGCAAGCTCATTGCCATTAAAGGTAAAACCGGTTTGCTGGTTATTGAGTAAGGTTTGCACCTCGCCTTTCGGGAGGTCGTATTTTTCAACCATGGCTTGAATGGCTTGACCTTCCGCTTCCATTTTGTGTGCCACACGGGTATCCGAAGCAGCATCCAAGGTAAGCGCAATCACAACCATTGCGAGCAAGGGGAGGAAAAAGATAAGGTAAAATTTTTCTTGTAGCCGAAGGTGGATAAAGTATTTATCAATCCATCGAAACGCAACTTCTTTCATGACGCCATCCTGTCAAACGACTTGTCTCATGTAGCGTTATACAGGTGTCGTTTTGCAATGGGAATATAGCAGAGGTGACAGATGTCTCAAAAATGTGTCAAAGCCTATGTCACAGGTCACGTTCAGGGGGTTGGCTTTCGTTATCACACCGCCCATGAAGCGTTAAAGCTTTCATTGACCGGATACGCGAAAAATCTGCCGGATGGTCGCGTTGAGGTATTGGCCTGTGGCCGCGAGGAGTCAGTGGACGCGTTAATGACGTGGTTAGATAAAGGGCCACCGACAGCAGGCGTCGATCAGGTTGACAAAGAAGGAGCGGAATGGCGCGCCGTTGATGGGTTCGCCATCTTATAGCGTCTTAATAACAGGTCTCAATAACATAGAGCCTAGTGCCAATCGTTACATGCGCCGCGAGGGTGTGGCGGCGCTTGATTTATCGGCCTCGGGACTTGTCGGCCTCGATCACTAGAGGCATTTAGCGGGCTTGGGTAAGCCTGCCAGCTTGGTGGCCTGTTTGGCTGGGCCTTTCGGGAACAGCTTAAACAAGTACTTGCTGTTGCCTTTTTCTGGGCCGTATTCTTTTTCCATCGACTTAACCAACAAACGCACCGCTGGTGAAGTGTTGTACTCTTGATAAAAATGGCGGACAAAGTGAATCACTTCCCAGTGTCCCTCGGTCAGCGCAATGTTTTCTTGTTCGGCAAGCAGCGGCACCAGGGCTTCGTGCCAATCGTCCACATTTTTTAAATACCCTTGCGCATCCGTCGCAATGGTTTCACCTTCATACACCAGCATAGTCTTACCTTTGTTCGTCATCTGACCGGACGTTATCGCTTTGATTAAGGCTGCAAAGCATAGCGAGCAGGGAGGGCGAGTGCAACTGGCGCTCACTGTGCGGGATGTGGCGCGCCGCACTGAGTGGGCGCGCTTTGCAATCACCCGCTTTTAGGGATAAAAAACGCAGCCATAAAAAAAAGCCGGCGTGTGCCGGCTCTTTGTGTTTGTGACTGACTAAACCTTGGGGCTTAGTCGTCGTTCATAAAGCCAAGAATGCTTAGCATGTGAACGAAGATGTTGAAGATGTTCAAATACAGCGACACGGTGGCGCGGATGTAGTTGGTCTCGCCGCCATTAATGATGTTGCTGGTGTCATACAGAATAAAGGCTGAGAAAATCAGTACCGCGATAGTGCTGATTGCCAGACTCAGCGCTGGGATCTGCAAGAAGATGTTCGCGACCATTGCCACCAGAAGGGCAATCACACCGGCAACCAAGAAACCACCCATGAAAGAGAAGTCTTTCTTAGAGGTAATGGCATACGCCGATAGGCCTAAGAACACCATACCTGTGGTGGCGAGAGCCTGCATCACAATCCCTGGGCCGCTAGACAGGCTCAAGTAGTAGGTCAGCGTTGGGCCTAACGAGGCACCTAAAAGGCCGGTGAACACGAAGGTCCATACAATACCGGCAGAGGAGTTCATGGTGCGTGGTAGCACAAAGAACACGATCGCCAACGCACCTAGGGTCATACCTAGCGACATCATTGGGCCGATGCCGACAGCGATAGCGATAAAGGCCGCGATAGCACTGGTGATCAGTGTCATCGATAGCAGTGCATACGTGTTACGTAGCACTTTGTTTGTAGATAACGCACTCTGCTGTGACTGGCTGTGCGAAACGATACGATCGTTCATAACGTTCTCCCGGTTGGGTTAACAATCCATTTTTATATACGACAGTTATGTGGGCAGTCGTTCACTTTTTCAAGCCGCCCACGTCCTTAACCTAAACCACGACTGGCTTTTATAAAGTCAATAATACCTTATCCACGCCCAACACCGTTGCTGAAGTTGTAAAAGGATGTTAACCCAGCCCCTTAAGCGTGAACAAGGTAAAGTTTGTTACATCAACCACTTCCACCAGACGAATACGGCCAAAAAGCCGAACAAATACACTAATCCGGTGATTGCCAATGCGCGCATCGCTTTGCTCATGGTCACTTCAGGCGGCAAGCGGTGTTTGGTCACCAAAATATAGTTGAGCAATGCAAAGAAAGGCGTGGTGACAAATGCCGCGACCATGGCGAAATCAAGCATGGTCAGCAGTGCGCCGGTCCAAAACGCCACAATCGCCAGTGCCAACACCGAGATCAGCATCATCCAGCCTTGTGCGATACCCGGGGGCGCCTCGGCTTCTGTTTGTTCACGCAACAAGCGTTGTGATTCAGACACCACGCGCGCATAGCCATCAATCACGGTAATGGTGCTGCCAAAAATACAGAAAAAGGCCACCACCGCAATCAAATAGCGCGACCATTCACCAATGGTGGCGGCATACAGGCCCACTAACTGATGCGAAAAGCCAATACCCGATTGCTTTAGTTCAACCCCGCTGCCATGCAGAAGCAAGGCACCGAGTGATAAGAACACAATCGCCAACAGCGCGGTACCGATGTAACCGACGTTAAAATCAAACAGCGCCGCTTTGGCGTTAATCGGATCAGATTGCGCTTTACGCTTGAGCCACACCGAGGTGATGCTAGAAATTTCAATCGGAGCCGGCATCCAACCCATGGTCACCACAATAAAGCCGATGGCGGCGACAGACCAAATCGAGGGTGCATTGAAGTTGGGTTCAACCGCGACAGGATTCCCCACGGCAATCGTCACTGCCACCAAGGTGGCGCAAGTCAGCGTCGCCATGATCACTTTTGATAAGGTATCCAGCGCTTTGTAATGTCCCGCAATCAAGATGACTAAGCAGGTAGCCACAATAATGCTCGAGAGCACCGTCAGTGAGAGATCAAACGGCACAAAATAGCTGAGCAAGCTGGCACTAAATAAGGTCAAGGCCGCGGTGTTAATCACCCCAGATACGGCACTCAGTGCGACAAACAGCCACAGGTAAGGGCGACCTAAACGCGCATAGCCCTCGACCAAGGTTTCACCGGTTCCCGCAGTATATTGTACGCCTGCTCGAAAAAAGGGGTATTTAAACAAGTTAACGAGCAGGATCAATGCCGCAAGCTGCCAGCCATAAATGGCTCCGGCTTTGGTTGAAGCAACAAGGTGAGAGCCGCCTACAGCTGCCGCGGCCATCATGATTCCTGGCCCCAATGCGCGTAGACGTTGCATCACCGACAAGCTAGGTCCTGTCTGATGCGAAGAGACGGTTTGCATGTGTGTTTCCTTTATTGTGGTTGCGTTGTTGTGTTTGCTTTGTTGTATTTTTTAGCGCTATTGCTTTTGTTTTTTCCATTGAGGCTTATTTTTATCACTTTACCTTCAATAATTTTGTCAATAGCCACCCATGAATATCATATGAGCCAAACGAGTCAACCAATCTTGCCAAATTTGTTAAACGTAGGCGTGATGCCGAGTGTGAATGATAGACACTGACAACGTGACACAAAAAGAGAGGGATAAACATCCGACCATTGTCTGAGGGACAAGACAAAGCCAAAAGGGCCGTTTGCAATGGTCAACAACCACTCAATAAGTGTGATCGAGCGTCAAATTATGCTGGAAATGAGAGCTTAATCACAATAGAATGCTCGCCCAACATGTGCTCTTTGCACAGCGATAGCCAAAGAGTGACTGTGTCGCGATTCGCGGCTGAAGAAAAAGCGTCCAAGGTCGGGCCCACCTTCACCGAACCCGCGGTACGATGTAACGCATGATGGAACCTCTTGCCACCCCGGCAGCGTGTCGTACTCATCCGTACCGCAAGTGCAACACAACGGCAAGGTAATCTATTTATGCAACTTCTCTATAGTGCGGCAGGTCTGGTCGCTCTGTTTCTGTGCGCGTGCGCATTTTCCACCAATCGCAAAGCCATCAACTGGCGAACAGTGCTAGGCGCGTTTGGCTTGCAAGCTGGGTTTGCTGCCCTGGTGCTCTATATTCCCTTTGGTCAAGCCATGCTTGGGGCAATGAGTAATGGCGCGGCTAAACTACTCTCATTTGCCAACGAAGGCATCGAGTTTGTGTTTGGGCCACTGGCGAACGATGGGTTTATTTTCGCTGTTAAAGTACTGCCGTTAATCATTTTTATCAGTGCGCTGATTTCTCTCCTTTATCATCTCGGCATCATGCAGTGGGTTATTAAACTCCTCGGCGGCGGCATACAGCGATTACTCGGCACCAGCCGCGCAGAATCCTTGGTCGCGACCAGCAACATCTTTCTTTCTCAGGGCGAATCTCCTTTGGTAGTTCGCCCTTTTCTTAGCAAAATGACCCGCTCTGAACTCTTCGCCGTTATGGTCGGCGGCATGGCCTCGGTGGCCGGCAGTGTGTTAGGCGGATATGCGGCGATGGGTGTGGATTTGAAATATCTGATTGCTGCCAGCTTTATGGCCGCACCGGGCGGGCTATTGATGGCCAAAATCATCGTCCCTGAGACGGAAACACCGGCGGAGCAAAACCAGGTTGAAATCAGCGATAGCGATCAAGCGAACGCGATTGACGCCTTAGCCAGCGGCGCGATGAACGGTATGAAAGTCGCGGTGGCCGTCGGCACCATGCTAGTGGCCTTTATCAGCGTGATTGCGATGCTAAACGCTGGGCTCGGGAGTATTGGTGAGCTGTTTGAGCTCGAAGGCTTAAGCCTAGAAACCCTGTTCGGCTATTTATTCTCACCCCTAGCATTGCTTACTGGTGTGCCGGTGCACGAAGTGTTTGCCGTCGGCAACCTGTTAGGGCAGAAAATCGCACTCAACGAGTTTGTGGCCTTCTTATCCTTTGCCGATATCAAAGCGAACTTGTCGGTGCAAAGCCAGGTGATTGTGACTTTTGCCTTGTGTGGCTTTGCCAACATTGGCTCAATTGCCATTCAACTGGGCTCTATTGGTGCGATGGTGCCCGAACGCCGCAAAGATGTGGCAAGCTTGGGCGTGCGCGCAGTGATTGCCGCCACCTTTGCCAACCTAATGAGTGCGGCACTGGCGGGTATTTTTATCGCGCTATAATTACTGCGCGGTAAAGAGACTCAGCTAACGTCTCTCAGTTAAAAGCAGGGCGGTTGGCGGCAAGCTAATCGCTTTTTGCTACCAATATCGCCAACCTGATCACGGCTTGAGCGAGCAGACAAAAAGCGGCAAATAAAGGGTTTACAAGCCACAGCGAACCCAATATTATACGCCGCGTTCCGGAGAGATGGCTGAGTGGTTGAAAGCACCGGTCTTGAAAACCGGCAAGGGTTAATAGCCCTTCTAGGGTTCAAATCCCTATCTCTCCGCCACATACCGAAAAGCCGCTGCCCAGTCAGCGGCTTTTTTGCGTTTATCCCCCCCCACAAACTCCCAAACCCTGACCGCGCCAACATTTTAGACCCCTTTGCCTAAACACACTGCCCAGCATCTGATAACCTAGCCCGCAAAAAATCGCCCTGTAAGGCCTTTTGGACGCCGCCAACCAAAGGGCGGTAGCGTGGGCGCTAGAGCGCATTCCACTAAACTGCCAAGCTGTATATTTACGGCTCTTCATCGTTCATGGTGGAAAGTCATATCAAGTCCCCCAAAATAGAACAGTATCGCTGTCTTGAACCGTTGTTTGTTTCTAAAGCCTTTGGCTCTAAGCTTCATGTACTGGATTTTGGCATTTATAGCTTCCGCCAGGCCATTCGATGCCTTCAGCCGCATTGCATTAAGGATCGCTGGTAAGTGCTTTTTCACTGTCGCCGCTGCTGTTATCAATGGTTTAATTCCACTTGCTTTAACTAAAGCAAGCCACTCTAGCCATTGATTCCTTGCGCTTCTGATCGAACCTCCGTACCAGATTAGTCTTGCTTGCTCTTTGAGCAACCAGCTAAGGCTTGTATCTATCATGAGCTTGGCCAATTTGTTTATACGCTCCCTCAAGCGACCGGTGAGGTTTCTATTTCTTTTGAGCCAGCCATAACGCGTTCTGTAGCACTCTCGTTTAAGGTATGGCGGTAGACGGTTAACCTCTTGCTTGCGAACATCGTCAACAGCTTTGGTGAGCACTTTTGCCACGTGGAAATGATCAACTCAGGGAAAACGCATGAAGATCCGCGGCATGCCTGGGCTAGCGATTTAATGACTTAGTTGTCAATTAAGGCTGAAAATCGTGCGTTGAACCATGTTTATTAATTAAAATGAGTGAAAATAAAGGATCAATTTGTTGATCATTTTCAGTGCGATTTAATGGTCTCCTAATGTTT